>SDZZ01000064.1 GCA_004173255.1 Chitinophagaceae bacterium
CCTGGTATCCCCTTTGGCATACTATTTAACGCAAACAGCATATGGCGTTTAAACTTAAGAAGTCCTGGCTCATCGTCAAGCAGACATTTTCCGATTTTATGGACGACAAGGTCCTGAAGCTGAGTGCGGCCCTTGCATACTATACGATCTTTTCCCTGCCGGGCCTGATAATTATCATCATCTGGGTCAGCGATATTTTTTACGGGCAGGAAGCGGTGGAGGGTTCAGTGTACCGGCAGATCGAAGGATTTGTTGGCCGCGATGCGGCTATCCAGATCCAGGAAACCATCCGAAATGCGACGTTATCCTCCGAAAGTGGTTTTGCCACGGTAGTCGGCCTCATCACGCTCATTATTGGTGCTACCAGTATATTCGGGGAAGTGCAGGACTCCATCAACCAGATCTGGAGGCTGAAGGCCAAACCATTTAAAGGAAAGGGCTGGTTCAAGCTCATCATCAACCGCCTGCTTTCTTTTTCCATCATTGTTACGCTCGGGTTCCTGCTGCTGGTGTCGCTGATTGTCAATGGCATCATGGAAGCCTTTATAGGCAGGCTTTCCAGCGTGTTCCCCCAAACGGAATTCATCCTTGCCTACAGTTTTAACCTGGTCCTTACTTTTGGCATCACGGCGTTCCTCTTTGGTCTCATATTCAAGGTACTTCCCGATGCGAAAATCCAATGGCGTCACGTGCGGGCAGGTGCCTTTACCACGGCACTTTTGTTTATGGCCGGGAAAATCCTGATCGGCCTGTACCTGGGGCAGAGTAAAATGTCGTCGGCCTATGGTGCTGCGGGTTCCATTATCGTGATCCTGGTATGGGTGTATTACTCGGCCATCATCCTTTATTTTGGTGCAGTGTTTACCAGGGTGTACGCGATCCAGCATGGTGGTCATATTTATCCCAACCAGTATGCTGTATGGATTGAACAGGTGGTAGTCACATCACAGAAAGACCTGTTGCGTCAGGCGGATGCCATTGCAAAAACCGATGAGGTGAAAAAAGTGGTAGACGGGGAACAGGATGTAACGCCCCGGTAAAAATCCATCGCCTTCATTTCCCTGCTTCTGCTGATCCCTGTATCTTTGCCGCCTTATGGCAACTGATAGCAATAAATTCCAGGCGATCATTTCGCATTGTAAAGAGTACGGTTTTATTTTTCCCAGCAGTGAGATTTATGACGGACTGCAGGCCGTGTATGATTATGGCCAGATGGGTAGTGAACTGAAAAAAAATATCAGGGACTACTGGTGGAAAAGTATGACCCAGCTGCAGGAGAACAATATAGTGGGCATCGATGCCGCGATCTTCATGCACCCCACTACCTGGAAAGCGTCGGGTCACATTGACAACTTCAATGATCCGATGATCGATAACAAGGACAGCAATAAACGCTACCGGGTCGACCACCTCATTGAAGCCCATGCCGAGGCCATGGAAAAAGATGGCCGCGCCGATGAGGCAGCAGGCTTACTTACTGAAATGGAAACCTTGCTGAGCCTCGATAATTTTGCAGCACTGAAAGACCTCATCGTTAAACAGAATATCAAATGTTCGGTAAGCGGTACTGCCAACTGGACCGACATCCGCCAGTTTAACCTCATGTTCTCTACCGAATTCGGTAATGCGTCGTCCAGCGAGGAAGCTGACAATAAAGTATACCTGCGTCCTGAAACAGCACAGGGTATTTTTGTTAATTTCCTCAATGTGCAGAAGACCGGCCGTATGAAGATTCCGTTTGGTATTGCCCAGGTCGGGAAAGCTTTCCGGAACGAGATTGTAGCCCGGCAGTTTATATTCCGCATGCGTGAATTTGAGCAGATGGAAATGCAGTTTTTTATCCGCCCCGGCACCCAGAAGGAATGGTATGAATACTGGAAGGCGGAGCGGCTGAAATGGCACCTGAGCCTTGGCTTTTCGGCTGACAAATACCGTTATCACGATCACGTTAAACTGGCGTTCTATGCCGATGCGGCATGTGATATCGAATATGAATTCCCGTTTGGTTTCAAGGAGGTGGAAGGCATCCATAGCCGCACCGACTACGACCTGAAACAACACCAGGAATACAGCCGTAAGAAACAACAGTATTTTGATACCGAGATCAACCAGAATTATATTCCATACGTACTGGAAACATCAATTGGTCTTGACCGGATGTTCCTGCTGGTGATGAGTAATTCGTATGAAGAACAGGACCTGAGCACGGCCGATAAACAGGATAGCAGGGTGGTGCTGAAACTGCCGCCGAAACTGGCTCCCATTAAGCTGGCCGTTCTTCCACTGAATAAGAAAGACGGCCTTCCAGAAATTGCCAGGTCAATCATTGATGCGAATCGCGGGACGTTCAAATGTTTCTACGAAGAAAAAGATACAATCGGCCGACGTTATCGCCGCATGGACGCTATTGGAACGCCTTACTGCGTTACAATAGACTACCAGACAAAAGAAGATAACACGGTTACCATCCGTCACCGGGATTCAATGGAACAGGAGCGCATCCCGATTGATAAGATCAGGGAAATTGTGCTGAAAGGAATAGAGTAAAGTGGGAAGGTTTGAGTCTTTCCGGATGACGGGAAACTTGTCCTCACGACAATAAACGGATCAGCCATACAACTCCAGGTGTATGGCTTTTTTATCATACCCCATTGCCACGATGCGTTCCCTGGCTTCATCGATCATATTCTTCCATCCGCACAGGAAGAACACTGCGTCTGGTTTCCCACTGCACTGCTCTTCATACAGGGCATGTACGTAACCGGTTTTGCCTTCCCATTCTTCCCTGGACAGGGTTGGCAGGTAATGGAAATTATCCAGTGCCAGGTCATTCATTTCCTGGTAATAAAGCAGGTCCTTTTTAGTGCGGCAACCGAAGATCATGTAGATGTGCTGGTGGGGAATATTGTTCCGCAGCAGGTGGTGGGCCATACTGCGGAACGGGGCAATACCGGTACCGGTACAGATCATGAAGATGTTTTTCTCCAGGTGTTCAGGTTGTAGTGTGAAATGGCCAAGCGGACCGCGAAGGGTCAGTTCGCTCCCCACTTTGATTTCATTAAACAGGTAAGTGGAACCCACGCCACCTTCCAGCAAAACGATCAGCAGTTCAAAAACATTGGAGCCGTCGGGCCAGCTGGCAATAGAGTAACTCCGCCAGCGCTTGTTTGGTTTTTCGTGTATGGGAAGATCAAGGGTAACAAACTGCCCGGGAATAAAGCCGAATGTTTCCTGGCCCTGCACCTCAATCCAGAAACGACGGGTATTGTAGGTCTCTTCCTCGAGGCGGATAACGGTTCCGGTCTGCCAGGGCAATAATGACATAAGCAATCGATTTAAAGGGAAGTTAATGAAAAAAAAGTGGCATAGTCATTGGATTACCCCTTTACCAGCTATTTATTCATCAAATAACTTATTATGAAAAAGAAATTGGTCTTCCTCAGCATACTCGCTATAGCACTGGTAACTGCCTTTGCATTCAGGCCCGTACAGCCAACCATTACCGGTAAGGTGTCACCGGCCGATGCGGCAGATATGGTGTGGGCAATCAACAGCACGGATTCGGCAAAAACAACCATCAGCAGCGGCTCATTCAGTTTTACCGTTAAGCCTGGCAAATACCGGATTGTAGTTGACGCAAAAGAACCAAGGAGGGATGTGATCCTCGACAATATTGAAGTGGGGAACCAGCCGGTCGATCTGGGTGAAATAGTGATACAATAATTACTCTCCATATATATAGAAAGCCCCGCTAACCCGGGGCTTTTTAATTTTCGTATCTTTGACCCTTCTTTATGAGTTCCGAATTGTTGCAGCAGTACCAGAATACACCCCGCCTATTTCAATTGGCGGACAGGCTATCTTATTCCCAGCCACAGAAAATTGTCCTTAAAAATTTACAGGGAAGTTCGCGCGAGTTTGTAACGGCGGCGACCTTCCTGCACCCATCCTGTTCACAACTCAATCACCTGATCATACTGAATGACGCTGAAGAAGCGGCTTATTTTCACAATACGCTGGAAAACCTGACTGGCGCGCTGGATGTATTTTATTTCCCGTCTTCTTTCAAAAACAGGAAAAACTACCGGCTGCTGCATTCCTCCCATGTGATGCTGCGGACCGAAGCGCTGACAAAAATTGCAGCAGGGGGAAATAAAAAAGTACTGGTCAGTTATCCGGAAGCACTCTTCGAAAAAGTAGTGTTGCCTTCGGCCCTTGCCGCCAATATTATTTCGGTTAAATCCGGCGATCCGATCAATGTGGAAGAGCTGTTGCTGAAGCTGGCCGATTACGGATTCGAACGTTCCGACTTTGTGTATGAACCCGGGCAATTTGCCATCCGCGGCGGTATTCTTGATATCTATTCATTTGGCAATGAAAAGCCGTACCGGCTGGAGTTGTTTGGTAATGAGGTGGACTCCATCCGCATCGTTGACCCGGAAACACAACTGAGCGAACGCAAATTATTGCAGGTAAATATCATCCCGAATGTTGACACCCATTTCCGGGATGAGGAGAAAGTTTCCCTGCTCGAATACCTGCCGGAAAACACCATTGTATGGATTGAGGATTATGAACTGTGCCGGGAGCGGCTAAGCGAAAACCTGGACGACCTGCAATCATTCCTGCGGCTGCAGGCCGAAGGCAAATCGGTGAGCACGAAAAAGGCATTGCAGGAGGAAGAGGATAACAAAATGGTGAAGCTGGATGTGAAGGATACGGATTTTATATCCGTGGAAACATTTGAGCACGACCTGTTCCTCAAACACGTGGTCGGTTTTGGCCATTCGGATACCCTGCCCGAAACACCGGCAGCATTTGATATCACTTTCCAGACACGTCAGCAGCCTGCATTCAACAGGCAGTTTGACCTCCTGATCCGGGACCTGAAAAGCTGGGAAGCCAAAGGCTTTGTATTATACCTTTTTGCCGAAAACCCGAAACAGCTGGAACGGCTGCAAACCATCTTCGACGACCTCAAGGCAGAGATCGTTTTTAACCCCGTAGTTACTTCCATTCACGAGGGGTTTATCGAAGAGGATCTTAAAATAGTCTGTTACACTGATCACCAGGTTTTCCAGCGGTATCATAAATACCATGTAAAACAGGCCTACAATAAAAACAAGGCGCTTACACTCCGTACCCTGCGCGAGTTGCAGCCGGGCGATTATGTCACGCATATTGACCATGGCGTTGGCGTATACAGTGGCCTGCAGAAACTCGAAGCAAACGGACGCCTTCAGGAAGCGGTGCGGATCATTTACCGTGACAGTGATATCCTGTATGTCAACATCAACTCGCTCCATAAAATTGCCAAGTACACCGGCAAGGATGGGAGTGTGCCGAAAGTCAACAAACTCGGCAGCGATGTGTGGAATAAACTCAAAGAAAAAACGAAAGCGCGCGTCAAGGAAATTGCATTTGACCTGATCAAACTGTACGCAAAACGGAAAGCGCAGGAAGGGTTTGCGCATACGCCGGATAATTACATGCAGACGGAACTGGAAGCCAGTTTTATTTATGAGGATACACCCGACCAGAGTAAGGCAACAGCCGATGTGAAAAAAGATATGGAGTCGCCATCGCCGATGGACCGCCTGGTTTGTGGTGACGTGGGTTTTGGTAAAACAGAAGTGGCCGTGCGCGCAGCATTCAAGACCTGTATTGATGGTAAACAGGCGGCGGTATTGGTGCCAACCACTATCCTTGCCTTCCAGCATTATAAAACATTCAAGGAACGCTTAAAGGATTTTCCGGTTACGGTCGATTACATCAACCGTTTCAAATCTGCAAAAGAAAGGAAAGAAACATTCAAACGGCTGGAGGAAGGCAAGATCGACATCCTGATCGGTACGCACAGCATACTCGGTAAGGAAGTGAAGTTTAAAGACCTTGGATTGCTGGTGGTGGATGAAGAACAGAAATTCGGTGTGGCGCATAAGGAAAAGATCAAGGCATTGCGGACAACGGTCGATTGCCTTACACTCACGGCAACGCCGATCCCGCGCACCCTGCAGTTCTCGCTTATGGGTGCACGTGATCTCAGCATTATGAATACGCCGCCGCCCAACAGGCAACCCATCCAGACCGAAGTACAGGTGTTCAATGAAGATTTTATCCGGGATGCTATTTATTATGAAACGGAGCGGGGCGGCCAGGTATTCTTTATCTACAACCGTATTGCGGGCCTGCCGGAAATAGCGTCGCTGATCCAGGGGCTTTGTCCCGACCTCAGTATCGGTTTCGCCCATGGACAGATGGAAGGTCATGAGCTGGAAGAAAAGATTATGGACTTTATCGACAGGCGCTACGATGTACTGGTGTGTACCAACATTGTGGAGAGCGGGGTGGACATACCGAACGTGAATACTATCATTGTAAACAATGCCCATCAGTTCGGGCTCAGTGACCTGCACCAGCTTCGCGGCCGCGTAGGTCGCAGTAATAAAAAAGCGTTCTGTTATTTGCTGGCGCCACCCATGAGCACGCTGCCATCGGATTCAAGGAAAAGGTTGCAGACGCTGGAACAGCACAGCGACCTTGGCAGTGGTTTCCAGATTGCGATGCGCGACCTCGACATCCGTGGTGCCGGTAACCTGCTGGGCGGGGAGCAGAGCGGCTTCATGGCCGAGATCGGATTTGAAATGTACCAGAAGATCCTGGATGAATCAATAAAGGAACTTAAACGGACCGACTTCAAGGACCTGTTCAAGGAAGAGATCACCAGGCAGGATGATTTTGTACAGGATTGTACCATCGATACCGACCTCGAGATCCTGATCCCCGATGAATACGTGGAAAGTATTACAGAAAGACTGTCACTTTACCAGCGCCTCGATAATTCTGATACGGAGGAAGAGCTGCTTGCCATGCGGGAGGAACTGTCGGATCGTTTTGGTCCCGTTCCCGACCAGGTGGAAGACCTTTTTACAACAGTACGTTGCCGTAAACTGGCAGTGGATCTCGGATTCGAAAAGATGTCGCTGAAGTCGGATACGCTCCGTTGCTACTTCATCAACCGGCCCGATTCACCATATTTTGAAAGTGACCTTTTCAAGCGGGTGCTCGATTACCTGCAGACCGGCACCAACAAGGCCCGGCTGAAACAGGTGGGCAAGATGTTTATGCTGGTGGCCGACCCCGTGCGTAAAATGGAGGAAATGCACCGGTTCCTGGCCGGCATGCACCGGTATTGTTTTCCACAACTTCAGCCTGTGGCCTGACAGAAAGGTTTGTTTACTGTCATATACCCGCTTTTTTCCCTCCCGGCATAGGGCCTGAGTCAGGAATATTATCTATTTTGGCTGTCAAGCTACTTATGAAATTCAATCCTTTCCCACTGATTGCCGTGTTGCTCTGTGTTTCCACCGGAGCCCTCGCTCAGCAAAAACCCGATTACAGGATTTTCCTGAATAACGGGACAATCACCCCTTTGGCCAATATTGACGACCAGGAACTGGGAAAATTCAATAGCCGCAAATCAACTGCGCCGCTCGTACGTTTACTGCAATTTGAAAACATCCCGACCGAAAACCAGCGCAGGCAATTAGCGCAGTCGGGCATCGAAATCCTTGAATACGTTTCCGGCAATGCCTATACCGTAGTCATCCGCGGAAGCCTGAGTGCCGCTGCCCTCAGGCAGGCAGGGGTCAGGGCCATGGTTGAACTTTTACCGCAACAAAAAATGCAGCCGGCACTCGCACTTGGCCAGTTGCCATCGCGTTCTGTTATTGTTCCGGGCACGATCGATTGCTGGATCAGTTTTCCAGCGGCGTTCACTGCTGCCCAGGTAAAAGCACAGCTGGTAAAAATCAATGTGCAATTGCTCGATGATGTGTACCAGAATTATCGCATCCTTGCTGTCCGCATAGCTGCCGGCCGGCTGAAAGAACTTGCATCGAATGATTATATAGAATATGTGCAGGCTGCCCCGAAAGAGGACGAGGTGGTGAATGATAACAGCCGGGATAACTCCAAGGTAAATGTGTTGCAGGATCCTGCAGGTCGCAACCTCGATGGTTCGGGCGTGGTGATCGGCATTGGTGACAATGCTGATCCGCTCCAGCATATAGACCTGGCCGAACGGGTGATCAACCGTTCAGCCCTGCAGGGCGGGGCACACGGGATCCATGTAATGGGAACTGCGGCAGGTGCAGGTATCATCCGTGAGCAGCAGTACGGTATGGCCCCGGCTGCAACCGTGCTGGCACAGGCATTTTCGAATATCATAGCCCTGGCACCTGTGTATGTACAGGATAACCACATGGTGATCACCAACAATTCTTATGGTAACGTGGTGAATGATTGTGCCACGTTTGGTATATATGACCTGAACTCGAGGATCACCGACCAGCAGGCATTTGACTTTCCCCACCTGCAGCATGTGTTTGCCGCCGGTAACAGCGGCAACTATACCTGTGCAGGTTATCCTGCAGGTTTCAGCAATGTGCTGGGAGCTTACCAGACTGCAAAGAATGTGATTACGGTTGGTAACGGGGGAACAACTTATGTGATCAATAACAACTCCAGTAAAGGACCGGTACGTGATGGCCGAATCAAGCCGGAGATTACCGCGCAGGGTACTACTGTGTATTCCACCGGGCCGTCGAACAGTTATTATTATGAAACAGGGACCAGTATGTCGACCCCGGCAGTGTCGGGTGGACTGGCACTGCTTTACCAGCGCTATCGCCAGTTGCACGGCAATGCCGATCCGGTCAACGGCCTGATGAAAACGTTACTGCTCAACGGTGCGGACGATAAAGGCAACCCGGGACCGGATTACAAATTTGGTTTCGGATGGATGAACCTCAGCCGTTCGGTGGGTATGCTCGAACGGAACGATTATTTCAGCTCGTCTGTTGCAGCCGGAAGTTCGCAGGTCCATACACTTACTATTCCTGCGGGCGTAAATATTTCATCACTCAAGGTGATGTTGTACTGGAATGACTCTGCAGCCGCAGTGTATGCAGCACATGCGCTGGTAAATGATCTGGACCTGGAAGTGACCGGTCCCTCCGGCCCGGTGGTTTATCCCCAGATCCTTGATACATCGAAGGCGAACGTGAACAACAATGCGGTAACCGGTCCCGACCATATCAATAATATTGAACAGGTAGTGATCTCTGATCCGGTTGCCGGCACCTATACGTTCACCGTGAAAGGAACTTCGATCCCTTCGGGCGGATCACACGGATATTTCCTTGCATTTGATACCGTTGCTGTTTCGGCGAAACTTACATTCCCCATTGGCGGCGAACGCCAGGCGGGGTCGGACAATATTTACGTGGCCTGGGATGCCTATGGTAACCCGTCGAATGGATTCGACCTGCAATACAGCACCGACAACGGCGCCAGCTGGAACCCCATACAGTCGGGCATTCCGGCTTCATCCCGTGTAAACCCGTGGGTGATCCCCAATGTGGCTACCACGCAGGCCAGGGTTAAACTGACCCAGACGGGAACGGGTCTTGAAAGTATCAGTGATACATTCACCATACTCGGCGTGCCGGCGATTAATTTTTCATCGACACAGTGTGCCGGATATGCTGGTCTCAGCTGGACCGCGGTGGCCAATGCAACCGATTATGAAGTGATGATGCTGAAGGGAAGTAAGATGCAACCTGTTGCCGTGGTGACAACGCTCAGTTACGTGGTCAGCGGACTGAATCCCGATTCGACCTATT
This sequence comes from Chitinophagaceae bacterium, assembly GCA_004173255.1. Lineage (GTDB taxonomy): Bacteria > Bacteroidota > Bacteroidia > Chitinophagales > Chitinophagaceae > JBEVJC01. The sequence goes on from SDZZ01000064.1 coordinate 9,687, forward strand.
ACTTTACCGTGCGTGCGCGCCTCAACGGGAAGAATGGCCGTCGTGCCCTTGCTATTTTCCGTAAACCTGATTCGGGCAGCTGCTCAGGCACTGCATCTGATAAAGACCTGCGGATGGATGGCCTGGTGCTCCCTTCGGGTTCAGGCAGGTTATTTACCTCCACTGCCCTTACCAGCAACACCGTTATCCGTGTGCGGATCAGGAACCTCGACAATGCCAACACGGTTGGCAATGCGGTGATGAGTTACCGGGTGAACGGCGGCAGCTGGATTTCCCAGACGCTGGTCAACCCGATCATCGGTTCCAACAATTCAAAGATGTTCAGTTTTACCAGCACCGCTGATTTTTCAGCCGTGGGTGAATACGATGTGGATCTTGCAGTTGCGTTTGCCGGTGATCCGGTTTCCTCCAACGATACGTTGACCGTTCACCTGAGACAGGTGGACAACGCGGTCATGGACCTTACCACTGACCATGTCGACGATTTTGAAGCAATGCCGGTGGCTGAATATATTGGCCCGCGTTTCGCGCTGGAGTCGGCCGACCGTTTTGACTTCACCACATCCACTGCATTCGGCCGCATCCGTTCGTACGTGAACGCGGGTTTGGCGATCGGTAACCGTGCGCTTACTCTTGATTCCCGGACTTATAACGGATCGGGTACTTCCGATTCGCTGGTAGCTACATACAATCTTTCTGCATACGATGTGGACGCAGACCAGGTGCGGCTTGATTTCCAGTACAAACATCACGGGCAGTTCGATTTCCCCACCAACCGTTGCTGGGTGCGTGGTTCGGATGCCGACGAGTGGATCGAGATTTATGACCTATCGGCCAACCAGGCCGAGCCGGGCATCTTCAAAAAAACACTGAGCCTGGATCTCAGCCGAGCGCTGTCGGCCGAACACCAGCAGTTCAGTAGCAGTACCCAGGTTCGATGGGGACAATTTGGCCAGTACATCACCGCCGATGATGTGGAAGCAGCGGGTTACACGTTTGACGATATCCATATTTATAAAGTAAGCAATGATATCCAGCTGGTAAGTATCGATTCCCCCGTGGTATCCAGTTGTGCACTCGGGAACGCAGTGCCGGTGCGGATCACCGTCTATAATTCGGCCAATGCACCCATTGCTTCCATACCGGTTTATTACCAGGTGGATGGCGGTGCAGTGGTTGGCAGTACTGTTCCTTCCGTTGCGGCGAATACGTCGGTATCCTTTATATTCCCGGCAACGGCGGATTTGTCGGCGCTTGGTGAACACCGGGTAAAAGTGTGGTCTGCCCTGGTGAGTGATTCGTTCCACGACAACGACACACTTGAAATTTCTTTCCATAATTCACCCGTGATTTCAACATTCCCTTACCTGCAGGACTTTGAAAGCAGTAACGGTGACTGGTATCCGGGTGGCAATAAACCATCGTGGGAATATGGTACACCCGCATCGCAGGGCATCAAACGCGCTGCAAGCGGACTGAATGCCTGGAAGACCTCGCTGGCCGGGCATTACAACGATGGTGAATACTCGTACCTGTACTCACCCTGTTTTGACCTGGCGGGTATGGCACATCCGTCGCTCAGCATGAGTATTGCCCTCGACCTGGAAGATTGTGGCGCGGGACTGTGTGACGGCGCCTATATGGAATATTCCAATGATGGTATTAACTGGTTACGCCTCGGTGTTAATGGTAGTGGTACCAACTGGTACAACCGGGTATATGATGGTGAAGGGATGTGGAGCATTGAAAATTATACACGCTGGCATGTGGCCACTTCGGCCGTGCCGGTAAGTGGTGATATGAGCCGGGTCCGTTTCCGGTTTGTGATGCGCTCCGATGCATTTGTGGGGCGTGATGGTATTGCTGTGGATGATATCCATGTATATGACAGCCTGCACAGCATATACACTGCGCCTCCTGCTGCCAGTGCGGTGGCCTCGGTGCCTGCAGTCGGAGGAAGCGGATGGTTCAACTTTCTTTCCGGTGGACAGGTGATTGCAGCTGTGAATCCGCAGGGAGCAGATCTCGGCAATACCGATGTGCAGGCATACATCAACCAGTCGGCCGCACGGTCGAAAGGTTTCCAATATTATCATGACCGCAACATTACAATCAAGCCATCGGATATCAGCCCTTCGGGTCCGGTGAAGGTCCGTTTCTATTTCCTCGATACTGAAATGGAAGCCCTGATCAACGCCACGGGATGTGCCACCTGCAGCAAACCCGCCATGGCCTGCGAGCTTGGGGTGTCAAAGTATGCAGATGCAGATGACAGCCGGGAAAATGGTACACTGGCCGATGATACAGCTGGCATCTGGACATATTTCAATCCGGCCCTGGTGAGGATAGTGCCATATGACCGGGGGTATTATGCCGAATTTGAAGTAAATAGTTTTTCTGAATTCTGGCTCAATAACGGTGGCATCAATCATACGCAGGTATTGCCGGTTGAGCTGGTCAGTTTCACTGCTGTCAGGACGAAGCTCGATAAGGATGTTAAACTCGACTGGATTACTGCCACCGAAGAAAATGTACTGAAGTATGTGCTAGAGATGGCCCGCAACAATGATGGGTTTGCAGCTAACCGTTTTGAAACGGTTGGTGAGTTGCCTGCTGTGGGTAACAGTAACAGTGAGCAGTCATATACGTTTACTGACCGGGAGATTAATAAATCCGGTGTGCGGTATTACCGGTTAAAAATAGTTGACCGCGACGGGCGGTATAGCTACTCATCCATAAGGCCTGTATTGTTCAGGAGCAATGTGAACTGGACTGTTTATCCTAATCCTTCCTCCGGATTGTTTAACCTGGTGTACCAGGCGGCAGCCGGTAAAACAGTACAGGTGCGTGTACTGGATCTTCATGGAAGGCTGATCAGGGAAGTACGTACGGTGGCAACAGGCTTTGTGCAGAAGACCGAACTCGATCTTTCACCTGGCCGCATCGTGCCTGGCATTTACGTGTGTGAGGTAATAGCAGCTGAGGATAAAAAGTCGTTCCGTTTGTTTAAACGGTAGGCCGGTAAAAATTACTCCCGTTCATATCTTATCGATCCACTCGTTTCGTTCAGCGCGGATAGCGAGTTCTTTTGCGCGAAGACGGGCTGGCAGTTTATCCATATAGATCACCACAACGAGCGTGGCAGAATAAACAAAATGCAGGATGATCAGTGGTGATAACAGTGGTCCGCGCAGCGCCATTGCTGCATTGAACAGGCAGAGTGAGGAGCTTACCAGCAGCAGGATGGGCGCAAAGGACTTCTGCATGGCCAGTGCAACGAAACTTATAAAGCTGAGTAAGTAAAAAGCCAGCATTACGGCAGGCAGTACAAAATCAAAAACCCGATAACATACGATGTGCTGAATGATGGACACAGCGCTGATGAGGCAACCAAAAATACCGGTGTAGGTGCAGAGGTCTTCTTCTTTTACGGACAGGATTCGCATACGTTGGTTTGAGTGGTGAAAGTAATACAGGGCGGCCGGATATTCAATTCCGGCAGGTCGTTCAAACCCTTGGTAAAACCCCGATATGGGGAAAGATATCCGCGTTTTTCTTTATCTGGTCAGATTATTGTTGAAGGTTCGGTCGTTCTAAGAACGGAAAAACCGCCCTGACGCTATGAAGAAATCCATTATCCTGTTACTCATTACCCTCTGCTGCGGGTCTGCTTCCTTCGCGCAGTGTACGGTCCCGCCGGACCTGTTTCCCGATGACTCCATCATGATCTGTACCGGCTCGGCATATACCCTTAATGCACCTGTTGTGACCGGCGCTACTTATAGCTGGTCAATAGCCGGTGAGGGCGGCACCTCGGTAAACCTGAATGCCAGCCGGAAAGTGTGGGCAACCATCGACGATGGTGTGTGCAGTGTTACAGATACCGTGACGGTCCTTTTCAACTCGTTCCTTTTATCCCCCCAGATCTATAACGCTAAACTCTGTAAAGGCCAGCCGGTTGACGAGCTGCCGGTGTACGGTGACAGCCTGTTGTGGTATGAAGGTCCTGTCGGCGGTATGGCGGGAACGGGCATGCCGCCTGTTTCAACAGCCGATACGGGGCGGGCCACTTACTGGTTTTCACAGACGATCATGGGCTGTGAAAGCCCGAGGCTGCCCATGCTGGTACGTGTAATCGACAAGCCGCAGTTTGAGCTGGGTGATGCATTCATTATTCCCTGTGGTACACTTGGGGTGACCATACAGGTGGTGGACGATAAGGAATCAGATTACCTCTGGAGCACAGGCGCAACGGGCGTTTCAATCGTTGCGCCGGAACGCGGTACGTTCTCCCTTTTTGCGCAGAATATGTGTGGTACGCACAGCGATACCACTATTGCGGTGGAATGTGAAGATTACTGTGTGCAGTTCCCCACCGCTTTTTCGCCCAACAACGATGGGGTAAATGATAAATACAAAGCGGCCTGTTTTTGCCCGGTACCCACTTTCCGGCTTACGATTTACAATCGCAATGGCGAGGTAGTTTTTAAAACCAGTGATCCTTCAGCCGGGTGGGACGGATATTACCAGGGCAAACAGCAACCCAACGGAATCTATATTTTCAATGCCGAGTTCTACGACTTTGTGCTCAAAAACAGCTTTACCAAGAAGGGAACCATGATGCTGGTGAGGTAATAAAAAAACCGGGTCCAAATAAATGGACCCGGTCGCTCAGCAAATTATTTTCCGGGATTACCAGCCTTGTTTTGCGATACCCGCTTTTATGGCAGCCAATGCTTTTTCTTCGCCTAATAATGTAGTTAATTTGTTGCCTTTGCCATCGTTACCCTGGGCCATATAAGCGCCCTTGGCTGTCTTTGTGATGACCGCATCATGCATCGGTACACCTTTTTCTTTCGTTTTGACATTGTACGCGGTAAGAGTTACTTCAGCCATGGTTTTTGTTTTTTGCGTTAGTAATATCTGAAATTAAGCAATTTGACACCTTCTTTCGGGTAAAAAGAACAAATTAGGGACCATATTGCCGTCCCCCCTGCGTAAATATCTCTTTCCGAACAGTTTGTGTAAAAAAAGTAAGTTTTCCACCGCTGTTCGTTACCCTGTCAGATATCCAGTTTAGCGTATTTGGCGTGGGTTTCAATGAATTCCCTGCGCGGGGCTACC
>SDZZ01000065.1 GCA_004173255.1 Chitinophagaceae bacterium
GCCATCAACGATGCGGGTTACGAGGCTATCTGGCATGGCCAGAAAAGCTGGAACGGGGTAGCCATCCTTTCGCGTGTTGGTAAACCGGAAGAAACAATGCATGTCTTACCCGGTGACCCTGATGATTTGCATAGCCGTTATATTGAAGCAGTGGTGGGTGGACTGCTGATCGGTTGTCTTTACCTGCCTAACGGCAATCCGTATCCGGGACCCAAATTCGAGTACAAACTGGCCTGGTTTAAACGATTGCAGGCGCATGCTAAAAAACTGTTGAAAGAGGGGATTCCGGTAATCCTTGCCGGTGACTATAATGTGATGCCTACTGAACTGGATGTTTACAAACCGGAGCGATGGGTGGATGATGCGTTGTTCAGGACGGAGGTGAGGACTGCATTTAAAAAACTGGTGGCGCAAGGTTGGACCGATGCAATCCGTCACCTGCACCCCGATGAAACCATCTACACCTTCTGGGACTATTTCCGTAATGCGTACGGACGAAATGCGGGGTTACGGATTGACCATTTCCTGCTCAGTCCGGATGTGCTGAAGCGATTGAAGAAGTCGGGAGTGGATATGCATGTGAGGGGCTGGGAGAAAACCAGTGATCATGCGCCGACGTGGATTGAATTGAAAAAGAAGTAGGATAAAGAAACTTATCATTGCAACTAAACAATACGTATTGACCACCAATTCCGGAATATTTACAGCAGCGAGGTGGAAATTCTGGCCCGGGGAAATTTTCGATGGCGTCAGTTACCGGGAGCCGGGCAACCGGTCAAATTGGTTTTTCTTTGTAGTGATACTTCTATCAGCCGGGATCAATTCCATGTACCTGTTTAATGATCTCTGGCAGGATGAATTATATTCCCTCAGGCATTTTGTATTCGTTCCCGTCCGTGTTACGCTGACCGACTATCATTCCACCAACAACCATATAGTTTCCAATCTCCTGATGTCTCTGTACCTGAAGATGCTGGGGGTAGACTTTAATACTGTCTTAAACTATCCGGTAATTGTCCGTATTCTTCCATTTGTATTAACTCTGGCAGGAATAACGTTTTTTTATTACTGTACGAGGCGACTGGCAGGACCGGCTTTTGCGAAGGTCGCGCTGGTCATCTATTGCACCACATTGCAGGTTTACACGTTCGGAACCCAGGGAAGAGGGTACGCATTGGAATTGCTTCTTTGCTCCGTTCACATGTTAAACCTGTTGGAGTTTGTTAAATCAGGAAAAAAACGCTCGTTCTGGATAGCTGGCGTTGCCGGGGGCTTAATGCTGATCAACCTGCCTTCCACAATTTATTATTATCTCGCCACGGAGACCGTAATATTGATCGGACTTTTCCGGTTGGCTGGTGGTGAGCGGTCGAGGCAGGTCTTTGCCGGACTGACCGGAATAGTTGGCCTGCTGTTGTGCGTGCTTTTTTTTGTGTTTTTTCCAGGGGTTGACCAGTTGCTGGGTAACACAATGGCTACTCCTGTTCAAAACAGCATTGCATCCAACATCCGGTTACCTTTCACTGTTATTTACCGTTTGTTTGATTGGCGGTTGCTGTTACCGGTCTTGCTGGTGTATGCAACTATTCGCGGGCAAAAACTGGCCAGGCAGCATTCTTATTCGGTGTTCCTGCTATTTTCCTTTGGGCTCTCGTTTGTGTTGTTCTGGTTGCACAATCCGGAGCATGTCCTCCGCATCTGGCTGGTTTTAATACCGCTTTTTTGCCTTTTAATGGCTCACCTGCTGGTGCCGATCGTGGGCATGCTGAACAAGTATGCTTTCGCTTTTTACCTGGCCAACCTCGTGCCCTTATTTGTGTCTTTATTTTTCCTGAGCCAGCGTTTGCAGTCTTACAACAAAACAAACTTTATCACCCTGGACCTTCGTTACCAATATCACCTTGAAGGGTTTAATCCAAATAAAGCCCTTCAGACCGCATTCCGCATCGCCTCCGAAAAACATGGGAAGGTATTGGTGCGGGAGTGTTTTCCTGCGGGAATCGATTTTTACCTGAAGACCATGCCGATCGACAGCCTGAATGCTGCTAACAACTATTCCTCATTGGTAGTGTATGTTACCGATTGTCCGCCGGACAGTATCCCGTTGGCAGTGAAACAAAAGCTGTCACCTGTCAATAATGTACCGGGATTTTATAAAGTGTATATTGGGAATTAGTCATGATTGGAAATCTTAAAATAGTGGTCGTTCTGCCCTCCTTTAATGCCGCACGGACCTTAGAAGCAACCTACCGCGAGATTCCGCTGGATATGGTGGATGAAGTTGTATTGGTCGATGACGGGAGCAACGATGAAACGATTGCCGTTGCCCGAAAACTCAATATCCGCCATATCCTGGTTCATCCGGAAAACCGGGGCTATGGCGGAAACCAGAAAACCTGTTTTGATACTGCGTTGGCGCTCGGTGCAGATGTAGTGGTCTTGCTGCATCCGGACTATCAGTATAGTCCAAAGTTGATCGGCGCAATGTGTTACATGCTGCACAGCGGCATTTACGATGTAGTTCTTGCCTCCCGCATTCTCGGTGGTGGGGCACTAAAAGGCGGGATGCCACTGTATAAATATTTTTTCAACCGTGTTCTTACCCTTTTTGAAAACGTTTTCCTCAACCAGAAAATAAGCGAATACCATACAGGGTACCGGGCCTACAAGGCTGAAGCCCTGCACAAGGTGCTGTACCACCTGAATAGTGATGGTTTTATTTTTGACAACCAGATCCTGAGCCAGCTGATTATGAAACGATTTGCTATCGGTGAAATTTCATGTCCCGCAAAATACTTTCCTGAAGCAAGCAGCATTAAAATGAAAGCTGCAATCGTGTACGGATTTGGGATAATAGGAGTTGTTTGCGCGCATTTGCTCCACAGGGTTGGACTGAAACGTCACCAGCGTTATAACTGATTCATCCGTCGTGCCGGGTTGGATTCCAGTGTCCGCAAACCTCGTGAACAGCAGGTGTCAGGATTGCTTGAGGATCGCTGGCGCTGCATTTCCCCAGTCCTCAGAGCTCAAAACGGGTTCTCAGTGTATCTGCGTATGACCTGCTCGAACTCACGGGCTGGCTGGTAAATCCATTGAGTATAAAATTGAACACCCCGTTGAAGCCCCTCCTGATTTCAACCACCTGCTCGCTGTTGATGATGGCCGACCGGTGGATCCGGACAAATTGCGCGGGTAGCTTCTCCTCCAGTGATGCAAAGGTATAATCGGTCAGGTGTTTCCTGCCATCCGAGGTAAAGAGGAAAACATATTTTTCGTCCGCCTGAGCATACACCAGGTCTGTTATTTTGAGGAGTATAATGCGGTCACCGGTTTTTACTGTCAGCGTTTTTGTTTCCTGTTTCTTCTGCACCTCGCCCAGCAGCTTTTCAATGCTTGCCGCCTCTTTTTCCTGGTCAAATGAAGACAACTTAGTGATTGTTTTTTCCAAACGTTCCTTTTCAATGGGCTTCAGCAGGTAGTCGACCGAGTTCTGTTCAAACGCGCGGATCGCGTACTGGTCGTATGCCGTGGTGAACACAATCCTCGGTTGCACGGTCAGTTCCGCCAGCATTTCAAAACCATTTAACACCGGCATCTCAATATCAAGGAATACCAGGTCGGGTTTCAGGTCGGTGACCAGGCTCAGTGCGGCCGAACCGTTTTCGGCTTCGCCAATAATTTCCACCTGGTCATAAATAGCCAGCAGGCGTTTCAACCGTTGACGGGCCAGTTGTTCATCATCGGCTATGATTGTTTTCCAGGTCTTCATACGTTTGTTGGAATGGAGATCAATACATGTTTTGGTTGGTTGACCAGTTGAAGGTCGTAGTTGTCTTTATAAAGGAGCCGCAATTTATCATACGAGCTCTGGATGCCATACCCCATTTCCATTTCATCGGGAAAAGGCGTGCCGTTATCGTAAACGGAGATCAGCAGCCGCTGGTCCTGTAACCGCACCAGCACCCTGATTTCCGCATTGGAAGCCGCATTTTTTAACCCGTGTTTAATGGAATTTTCCACCAGGGGCTGGATCAGGAAACGGGGAACGAGGTAATGATCGAGTTCCACCGGCGAATCAATAGTAATGATCATCCGGTCGCCAAACCGTACCCGTTCAATATCAATGTAGGTCCGCAGGATTTCCAGTTCATCTTTCAGCGGATGTATATTTTCCTGCCCCTTGCTGATACTGTACCTGAACAATTTTGAAAGTTTTATCGTCATCTCTTCGGCCCGGTCGGGGTTTTCATGGATCAGGCTTGCAATAGAGTTAAGCGCGTTATACAGGAAATGGGGGTTGATCTTCGATTGCAGTGCCTGCAACTGTGCCTCACTCTGCAGCTGGCTCAGGCGGATCAGGTCACTTTCTTTGGCCCGTACTGCAGCCAGTTTATCTGCTTTCTGGAAATAATAAAACAGTACCAGCGTACCGACCACCATCACAATTGCGGTGTTCACCGGATATTCATGGGGATGGAAACGCGGCGTTATTCTTCCTTCAAGAAGCAGGTTAACTATATAAAAGGAAATTTCTGTTCCCAGCAGCATGCCGACAATATTAAAAACGTAGTAACTGCCGATAAACACCCAGAACCTGGAAGTATTGGCAAACCGGGTCATCTGGAAGAATGCAACCATATTGGCGATAGACAGGGTGATACAGATACTGACTACAAAACTCAGTACAAACTGTCTAACGGAAAATAGCTGCGGCGCAAACACCAGGAAGAACAGGTTGATCACAAGGCCAACCAGTAAAGCGACCAACCCAAACCGGATATTCAGCTGCAGGAAGCTGCTTCCTTCCATGGAAATAATGCTCCGGTCAACCCCCGGTTTATTGTTTTGTTTGTCGAAAAAGCTGGCCAGTGATTGCGTTTTCACTATTCCTTATTTAGATTGTTCAAGCAGGCTGTTGCAACGGCGTTGTCCCCAGGATGGTTCAATTCCAGTTGTCTTTTGCGATGCAAATTTAATGGCAGCCTGTTTTAGTACCTCCGCAGCCTTTGCCTTGCCACCCCCGAAGGCTTCCGGTGTATAAAACAGGTTCTGGCCTTTCATCAGCAATGCCCTTGGGTTTTCGGGATCAAGTGCAATCGCTTTTTCAATCTGTGCATTGGATACGGGGATCATGGACATGGCCCGGGCCTGTGGTGCAACTGCCATTTTCATGAATGTAATATAACCTTTCAGGGCATATACATCGCTGTTGCCGGGTTTCAATTTATCCGCCTTATCGGCAAATGCTATGGCTTTATCATAAATCATGTCCCTGGTTTCCGCGTCCTTGCTTTCGTCATACGCTACATAGATCAGGGTGAGGCCGGCATAGTATTGTGCCAGCCACTGTGCAGGTTCAGCGTTGGCGATACGCTCGAAATAGTTGGCCGATTCAAGGTTGGAGGCAGCGTTTTTTGCGCTGTCCATCATTGCAATCCCTTTCAGGATGGCACTGGTAAACTTGTCCTGGCTGAAAGCATTGACCAGGGCGAAAGCGAGCACGAGCGTAATGATGATTTTTTTCATGATTGTCGGTTAATTTTTATAAAAAATAATAGTTGAAAAAAGTTATTAGTCAGGTTTCTTAAGAAAAGTGGTTGCCTGTGTTTGCAATACAGGTCAATGGTTAAACGTATTGTCACCGATTGTTACCAGCAGCCCGATAAAATAGTTTCTGTTTGCTGCCGGACGGATCGCTGTGTTTTTCAAACCATCGGCCGAATAATTATATCCGTAAACATTGCTGAAGCCGGGAAGATTGGTAGCGGAAGCGTACAGCACGGCAAATTCATTGAACACGCGGGTCAGGTAACTGATATTCAGGCTGAGGTTATTGAATGATTTTGTTTTATTACCCAGGAACACCGCGTTGTTCGGGTTATAATAGGTACGGCCGCTGCTGAACGTATACGTTGTGCCGAATTCGGTCTTAAGCCCAGGTACATATTGTTTGTACACAATGTTCAGGCTGTGTTTTGCGGCAAAAGGTGGAATGGCGCGGGTTGGATAGTTCCTGAAATCGCGTTTGGTGTCGAGGTAGGAATACGAGATCCAGTACTGTCCGCCCGGGATTGTTTTTTTATCCCGGAAAAATAAATCAAACCCTTTTGCATAACCGCTGCCGCCGTTGTTGAGGTCGGAGTAGTTGGTGACGGCGAATCCCTGCGTGTATGTGGTGGAATTATATTTGGTAAGGTTATCGTATTTTTTATAGTAGGTTTCAGCGCGGAATGTGATGCCTGTTTTCTGGTACACATAGTTCAGGATAAAGTGCTGTGCTTTTTCATAATCCAGGTTGCGGTCCTGCACCAGGTAGGCATCGTCGGGGTTCTGGTAAAATGATCCGTAAGCCAGGGCAAACTGTCCGCGTTTGCCTGCCTTCATGGCGAACGACAGTCGCGGCGCCAGGTTCCACTTATCAATGATGCTGTTATTCTCCGTACGTACACCAATCCTTGTTACGAACAGCTGGCCGAGATACCATTCGGTTTCAGCAAACGCGGCCTGCATGTGGTTATTGAAGGAACGGCCGAGGGCGTTCCAGCTTTCACCATGTGAATTGAAGGAGCTTTCGATTCCAGTGCGAACCAGGTTGCGGCCAAGGATCGGATGGGAAAGAACAAAACGTGCCTGGTACTGGTTGTTGTCCAGGGCATATTTATCGTTGTTGACTTTTCCACGTTCGTCATTTACATAAGCGCTGATGCCACCCTGCACTTTCCATCCGCTTTGTGTTTCGTCCTTATAGGTGGCGTTGATGTAATAATTGTTGTTTTTGTTTACGATGTCGGCGCGGTTTTGTTCGTCGCCGAAGTTGGTTGTGAGGTCAGCCCGTGTACGGTTGAATTGTGAATATACTTTCAGCATACCCCGTTCACCCACCTGAAGTTTATACTGGGCCGAACCCTGGATCTCGACAGGTGAGCGGTTCCAGTCGATGTTTTGTTTGACCACCGCATACATCGGTGCCAGGTTGTAGTAATTGCCACCGACCACCAGCGAACTTTTCTTCCATTTCTCCGTATGGGCGGCGCTGAGTCCCACGCTGAGGATCGAGAATTCAGTGGAAGTTTTATCGGGCATGTCTTTGGATTCCATCAGCAGTGCGGATGACAGGGCCTGCCCGTATTGTGCCGAGTAACCGCCGGTAGAAAAACTGGTGCCTTTGAACAGGAAAGGGGAGAAGCGGCTGCGGCCGGCTATATCGGGAAGCTGGCTGCCAAAGGCACTTTTCACCAGCATGCCATCGAAGAATGTCTGTGTTTCAGCGCCGGTTCCGCCCCTTACAAATAAACCGTTTTCCCCAAATGCCTGCGCGGTACCGGGCAGTGTCTGCAGGGCTGCCACTACATCGGCGACTGCGCCGGCCGTGGTGGCTACATCGATCGAAGTAAGCACGGCCCCTTTGCGGTTATCTCCCGTTTCAAAGGTACCTGCATTGATGGTCACGGCATTCAGCTCAACAATGGCCTCCTTCATTCGGAGGGTAAGTGTAACCGGCTGGCCGTTCAGTTGAACGCGGAGGCTATCGGTGTTATAACCCAGCGAACTGAAGACGATTGCAAAGCTGCCCGATTCATAACTGGTAAAGCTGAAGCTGCCGGTGCTGTCGGCCGATGTACCATCGTAGGTACCCGCGAGTAAAATGTTGGCCCCCGACAGCGGGCGCCCTGCGGCAGTCACTGTGCCGCTGATACGGGTTTGTGCCTGGGCTTTTGCGAGCACGGTTAGCATCAGGAGTAAAAAGCAAAGCTGTTTCATTGTTGCTGGTTTAGGATACAAATCTGCCCCGAAATGACCCTTGCCGGTAGTTATTTCCGACGAGTTGCAGCATTTTGGCGACGGTTGGTGAGGGATGGATCAGCATCGGTTTCCGTTTAGTTCCTATCTTCAGACTGGTATAACCCCCTCCTGATGTTATTTCAATTCAACCGTTACAGTTCCGTGCTGCTTATATTCTTTGTGCATGCACTGATATATTCCCTGCTTCTACTGAGGAAGGGATGGGTAAATGAGAGCAGGTCCGACAAATGGCTGGCGGCATTCCTGCTGCTTTGCGTGCTTTACATTACGCCATGGATGGTTGGGTTTGCCGGCTGGTATGATAACCAGCCTTACCGGGATGTGCTGTTTTATGTACCGTTCCAGCATCTGTACCTCATTGGCCCTGTTATTTATTTTTATGTACAGGCCCTCCTGAATCCCTCTTTTCGGTTTGGCAGGAAAGACTGGCTGCATTTGTTGCCCGGCATCCTGTACCTGCTGTACTGCATCGTTATGGTGGTGACGGATAAACTGGTCCTGCATGAATATTATTTCCTGGCCGATTACAGTGATCGTGACTTTGATACCTGGTACCAGCTGTCCGGTCTGTTGTCCATGCTTTGTTACCTGGTTGCTTCCCTTCGTTACTACGGATTGTTCCGCCGGCTGATCGTCCAGGTAATCAGTAACGCAGACCATTTCCTGTTCAGGTGGATCCGCAATTTCCTTTTCGCATTCCTGCTGATGCTCGTTATCCGGGTACTGTTCTTTCTCCTGTCCGTTTTTATTGATTTTGATTACTGGGCCACCTGGTGGTATTATTTCAGTTTCGCCATTATCTTTTACTATATCGCCATTACCGGGTATGCCAACTCGATCGAATCGCGTGTAGCCTTTACCCCAAACCTGGTCACTTATAAACCGGTTTTGTTGCCCGATAAGGCGCCGGCAGGCGAGGCGACCGAGCCGGAACATCCCCTTAACAAGCCGGTCAGCGACGAGGGACCCACTGAAGTGATTGACCTGAACGGCGCCGGGGCTACCCCGGTCGAATCGCTGTCGGCTGACCAGCTGCTTTTAAAAGAGAAGATCACTGCGCTGTTGGCGGCGGAGAAAGTTTATGAAGACCCCGAACTATCACTGGCCACGGTTGCCCGTAAGCTTGGTTCAAATGTGTCGCTGGTTTCGAAAGTAATCAACCAGGGGTTCGGCATGAATTTCAATGACCTGGTCAACCAGCACCGGGTCACTGCCGTACTGGAGCTTTTTTCTTTGGGCGAGCACAGGCGGCAAACCCTGCTTGCCATTGCGTTTGAGGTGGGATTCAACTCCAAGGCCACATTTAACCGCGCTTTCAAAAAAGTGACGGGGCGTACCCCGAAAGACTATCTCGGTTCCGCGGCAGGGGCAGTTTATCCGTAGCAAATCCCGTTTCCCGGCTTAAAGTGATAATCTGAGCCCTTGTTGTGGTATCAGATCATGTATTGAAGCGACTTGCACCGTGTGGCCCGGCATATTTGCAGGATAAATAAGCACATGCAAAAAATTATCCTCCTCCTGTTGGTCATCATTACCCAGCCCTCCCTTGAAGCACGCAGTACAAATTCGATGGGCGCCTGGAATAAAAGCATCCTGTTAGCGGCCGCCGATACCCTCCCGTTTAACCAAGAGAAGAAGCTGACCGGTGTAACCGTGAAGTCCGAAAGGCCATTCGTGGAAATGCAGGTGGATAAAATGGTACTGAACGTATCGGGTGACCTGGTGGCTTCCGGGGGCAACCTGCTGGAGGTTGTGCAACGGGCGCCGGGGGTGTCGGTAACCAATGAAGAGTCTATCAATATGTCGGGCAAATCCGGAGTAACCATCCTGATTGATGGTCGCCCAACACAGCTGGCGGGAAAGGAACTGGTGAATTACCTGCGCACTATTCCCGGATCGCTTGTTGACCGGGTCGAAATCATCAGTAACCCCTCCGCGAAATATGATGCGCAGGGTAATGCAGGCGTAATCAATATTCGCATGAAACGGATCACCGTGCGGGGAACGAATGGTAATATCGGGGCAGCATGGACGCAAAGCAGGCATGCCAGGAAAAACCTTAGTGGGATGGTTAACAGGCGCAGCGGCAAATGGAACCTGAATGCAAACGGGGCGTTGGGCAGGGCAAACCAGTTTACTGACGGAGGCATTGTCCGCCAGGTGGCATCCGGCGCAGCAGTGAAAACTTTCAGCAACAGCACGGTGGACCAGGACGCATCGCGTAATTATAACCTGCAACTGGGGTTAGACTGGTTCACAAGGCCAGGGCATAGTTTTGGTGCAATCATCAAAACGAATGGATACAACAATCCAATGTATACGCCGGGCGTGACGCTGATAAGTTCCAACGGTGTAACCGATTCGTCACTCCAAACCATTAATGATAACCGCAGCAGGGAGTACAGGAATAATTACAATCTTAACTACCGGTACGAGGATACGTCAGGGACGGTGTTCAATGTTGATGCAGACCATACTTCTTTCCGGAATACAAAAAGTTCGCTGGTCGAGACTGACCTGGTCAATGGTGCCGGGTCCAAATACGGGTTTACGGCAAATGACCAGCGGGTACTGACTAAAATCAAGATCTATAGCCTCAAGGCCGACTTCACCAGGGTGTTCAGGCCGGTTGGTATTACGGTAGAGGCAGGGGCAAGATGGAACCATACTCAAACGAATAATAAACTTGATGCTTTTTACCTTGCGAATAATTCGATGCGTGCAGATTCGGGGCGCACGAATGAATTTGACTACCGCGAAACTATGTATGCCGGGTACGTGAGTGTAACGCGAATCAAGGCCAAATGGCAATACCAGCTTGGCCTTCGTGGCGAACGCACCATCATTCACGGGGTAAACACTGATCTGGCAAAAAAACGGCTGGCCTATCCGGATAGCAGTTACTTTAATCTTTTTCCTTCCGCGTTTCTCCGGTACCAGGTTAGTCCGGAAAATTCTGTAGGTATCAGTTACAGCCGAAGGTTGAACCGTCCGGGTTACCAGGACCTGAATCCTTTTGAGTATATTTTTGACAACTACACCCGCGAATCGGGAAACCCGTACCTGCAGCCGGAATTCAGCCAACGGATCGAGCTGAGTCTTTCGCTGGGGTCGGGGTTAAATTTGTCAGCCGGTATCAGCCGCACCACCAACCTGATGGAAAGTGTCAGCAGGCAATTTGGCGAAGTAACCATTGAGTCGGATTTTAATATTGGCCGCGCACGACAGGCTTTCGCAAACGTCAGCTTCAATAAACAACTGTTCAAATGGTGGAACCTGTATGCCAGTCTATCCCCGTTTTATAAAAAATATGATGCGGCCCTTCCGGAAGGAATCATTGATGCAGGCACATGGGGAATGGGATGGTATGCGAACAACAGTTTTAGCGCCGGTCACGGTTGGAAATTGCAGTTGAGTTCTTGGGGCAACATTGCAACGCAGGATGGGTTGTACCACACAAGCGGGCTTGGCAGTGTTGATGCGGCAGCGGGCAAAACGATCCTCCGGGAAAGACTGAATCTCCGGCTGGCGGTCATTGATATTTTTAACACGCAGCGTTGGAAGCAACAGGTTGATTTTGCCGATGTCCATTTTGTATACCAGCGGAAGTGGGAGAGTCGCGGTGTGAGGTTACAGCTGACGTGGAAGTTCGGGAAGTCGGCCTATCGTGCCAGGGAGCGGTCAACCGGCATTGAAGAGGAAGCGAATAGAATCAAGTCGAAAGATTGAAGCGGCAAAGCTTCATTATAACCTTGCCAAAGCTTCCGGATGGTCAGGATGGACGATTAACTCCTGCCGCTGCGGATGAACAAGCACATCCATTTCTTCCATCGGTAAAACTCCCAGCAATGGCTCGCTGTCACCCGGTAATACAAGTGCGCTGGCATGACATACCCTGTTTTTAAATCGGACTTCTACCGGGCCGACAAGGTCGTACTCCTGACGCTGACCATCAGCGAGCTGAGCCCAGTGTTTTCTTAACCACGGTAACTGGAGCAACTCCTGCATGTGTTCATTGATGCACATGTAAAGACTTCCGGAATCCACGAGCATATTGGTACTAAGCCGCTTTACTTCATCACGATCAATGATGTTGCGTCTCACAAGTAATAACTCCTCTCCATTAGCCAAGTCAATATCTGCATAAACCAGCCCCATATATTTTGGATCCATCACCTGAACATTTTCCCGAGCATTCCGCCCAGTCCACCCATGCCTTTGCCGCCGCTGAGCATGCCGATCAGCGAGCCGAGGCCGCCCCCGCCGAGCAGACCACCACCACCCGATGCCCCGGGCGATGCGGACGATCCCTTTCTCATCATTTTTGAAATGATCAGGGGAGCCGCAATGCTGATCAGTCCTTTAATGAGACTGCCTGCGTTGATGCCGGATGCATTGAGTTTATCGCCGAGCCCAAAGGCAGACTGAACCTGCGGATGATCCATACCGGCACCGTTGGCATTGCTTTCATTCGTCTTTTCTGCCAGTTCGCCCAGCAGTCCATACTGCGTATCATCAATGCCCAGGTAGGTAGCTATCTGGTGCACATGCTGCTGTTCGGCTTCGCTGTAATTGCCGTCCGATTTTGCAAACGCAAAGAGGTCAGTGAGCAAAGAATATTTGAGGTCGCTCGATTTCAGCACATCAAGACTCTCTGCAAGGTCCTGTTCACTGGTACTCTGTGCGGCCTGCAGTACACGCTGCTGCTGGGTTTCAGATAGGTCAGCTGCTTCGCACAGATGCGTCAGGTGATCAATCTCGGTTTCCGATGCTTCCGTATCTGCCGTTGCGATGGAGGCAATGGCAGAAAGATAGGCGCCTTTTTCTTCGTCACTGATACCGTTCAATATTTTAACTGATGTTTCCATGGTTGATTTTTTGTGGAGGACAGGTTGTTGGCCAACCTAAGCTAGTTCAATTCCCTGATGCAACAAGCGCCGGTTGTCCTTAAATTTATGGCCGCGGCGGCATTGCCTGCTACCTTTAAAACCCCCGATTTTATGACCAGGCTGATTTTTCTTTTCCTGTCTTTTTTCCTGATCAACTCCCTTCAAGCACAAACGGCGGGGTGCCGCGAAAAACTGGACAGTGCATATAAAGTACTATCAGGAACCAGTTCGTTCAGGGCACAGGTAACAGGTGAAAAGAAAAAAGCGTATGATGAGCTGCTGACAGCACTGAGGGCCGAGGCGGACCAATCCTCCGGCAATTTTGGTTGTTTCCAGGTGGTTGCCAGGTTATTTGACCCCATCCATGATAACCACCTCGATTTTTATGAAAAATCAGTTCCCGCGATGGACCCAGTTCAATATGGCGACAAGAATAAAGTGGCTGCATACCGCGCGCTGCCTGTGTTCCGGGGATGGCCGGTGTGGAAAGGGGATGTTGCGGCACTTGAAAAACGGATGATGAAGGTACCGGCCGACAGCATCGAGGGCTTGTATTATTTTTTTGACCAGATGAAAATTGCCGTGGTACGTACCGTTAAAAAAGACAGCCTGGTTGCCGTTGTGCTTGATTCAAAAATCCCGTTCTGGAAAAAGGGTGAGCTGGTAATGGTGCTGCGTGAATATGCGCCGTTCCGTTTCCGTGCCTTATGTGCCCAGCCATTTGCCCGCAACTGGAATATGGTAAAGAATGAAAAAATGATTGACGGGACATTTACCGAAACCATGCTGGTGGGATTTAACGAAAATTCCAGGTGGATGAAAAACCCGTCGGCCCCCGACTTCCGCAACCTGCCCTCCACTGTACCCGAGTGTCAACTCAGGTGGCTGGATAGTTCCACCCAGTACCTGCGGCTGGGCAACTTCAGGACAAATGATGCTGACCTGGCAAGGGCAACCGGTTTTTATGATTCTATTGCTGGTCAACTGACAGCCACCCGGCTAGTCGTTGACCTTCGGAATAACGGTGGTGGTGGGTTCAGGAACTCCCGCAGAGTGCTGAACCAGCTGGAAAAATATGCACGGGAAAAGAAGATTTATGCAATCGTAAATAACCGCACCGTCAGTAATGCCGAACAATTCCTGGTATTGCTGAAGTTCAGTCCCAACGTAATGGTAGTTGGTGAAGCCACCAACGGGAAGATCACCTATGGAAGCAATGAAGGGAAATTAGTGTGGTTGCCTGGACATTCGTGGGTGGTATATCCCACCGACACCAAAGAAGCAGGTAAAGTGCTGCAGTATGAAGATGTGGGAGTGCAACCGCAGGTGTTGCTGCGCTACGACAGCGACTGGATCGGCCAGGTGCTGGACCTGATCAGATAAAGACCCGGTTATCATAACTGTAATTCTCGCGGAACTCTTTCGGTGTGCAGCCTTTTTTCTTTTTGAACAGGCGGTTAAAGTTGGAGATATTATTGAACCCGCAGTTGTAGGCAACTTCACTCACCGACTGGGTTGTATCAATCAGCAGCCTGGAAGCATTGCCCAGCCTTACTTCCAGCAGGCTATCCATAAAAGTGATGCCGGTGCGGGCTTTAAAGAAACGGCTGAATGACACTTCTGTCATATTATTCAGCTTTGCAACTTCTGCCAGTGAAACGGTTTTGTGGAAGTTGAGGTTCATGTATTCCATGGCCTTCTCGATGCGCCTGCTATTATAGGAAGGTTCAGCATTGCTGAAGCTGGCATCAGACAGTGTATGCATATTTCTTGATACTGACAGGTCGTGCAGGATCGACAACAATTCCAGTACGGAATCAAAACCCTGCTGGTGGCTCAGGCGCATTAAACGTGGCTGGATCTGCCGGGCAGCCGCATCGGAAAATAAAACTCCCCTGGCTGCGCGCTCAAACATGTTGCGTATGAAGCCAAGCTGGTTGCGCCGGAGTAATTTCTCATCGAACAGGTCCTTGTGGAACTGGATGGTTACTTCGGTGAACTGCTCGCCATCGTATTTGTGGGTCTGCCATACATGTG
>SDZZ01000463.1 GCA_004173255.1 Chitinophagaceae bacterium
CCGGGTTGCTGACTGCCCCGCTGCTTTCCCGTTTTGCCATCAAATCGCGCCTGGAGTATTATACATCTGAGGTACTCAACAGTATCATTGCCCGTGCGGCCGGTATTCTGGGAACGTCCATCACGAAAGACGCAGTGGCCGAGATTGGCCGGCGAAGCCGCGGTACACCTCGCATCGCAAACGGCCTGCTCCGTCGGGTACGCGATTTTGCCCAGGTGCTCAATGACGGTGAAATAGATTTCGGTATTACCCAGCATGCGCTGAAGGCGCTGAATGTGGATGAACACGGACTGGATGATATGGATAACAGGATCCTGAATACAATCATCGAAAAGTTCAAAGGCGGCCCGGTTGGTATTACAACCATTGCCACGGCAGTGGGTGAGGAGCCGGGTACACTGGAGGAAGTATATGAGCCGTTCCTGATCCAGGAAGGCTTTATGCAGCGTACGCCCCGTGGCCGCGAGGTGACGGATAAAGCCTATAAACACCTGGGTAAACAACGTGGCCCGGATGGATTACAGCCACAACTGTGGTGACCCGCGGTTCAACATAAAATACCCCCTGGAGTAAGTGGTCTTACTTCCAGGGGGCATTCTTTTTTTCAGGACTTATTTATGATGGTCCCGCGGGGTACCATTCTATTGGGATCTCATTACTGTACAACCAGGCGGAATCCATTACCGTGGATATTCACGATTTCGATTTTCGGATCATCCTTCAGGTATTTCCTCAGTTTGGCAATATACACGTCCATACTGCGGCCGTTGAAATAGGTATCACTGCCCCAGATTTTCTTCAGTGCCTGTTCACGTGGAAGCAGGTCATTGAGGTGTTCTGCCAGCATTTTCAACAATTCATTTTCTTTTGGTGAAAGCGTTTGCGTGATATCGTTATGGATCAGCTGGCGGAGTTTCGGGTTGAAGTGGTAGGTAGACAGGTGGAACTCCCTGTTCTCCGTTTCCTTGTTGATCTCTTCATTGCGTTTCAGGATCGCCTTGATTTTGAGCAGCAGCACTTCGCTGTCGAATGGCTTGGTGATGTAGTCATCTGCCCCAAGTTTGTAACCCTGTATAATGTCATCTTTCATGGTCTTTGCACTGAGGAAGAACAGCGGGATATCGGGATCCACGTCACGTATTTCCTCGGCCAGCGTAAATCCATCCATATTGGGCATCATCACATCGAGCAGGCACAACTCAAATTTCTCGCGCTGGAATGCGGCGAGACCAAGGCGGCCATCCCTTTCAAGTGTGACATCATAATCATTGAGTTCGAGGTAATTCTTCAGCACGCTTCCAAGATTAGGATCGTCTTCGCACAACAAGATTTTGGGTTTTTTCGATTCCATGTATTTTTTGTATTTGATTCTGCTTGGAAGGTAAATAATTATTTGTTAAGGGGAATTGAAAGGCAACGCGCCCGTGGCAAGCTGTTTTTAAGTGTTTATTCCGGGCGCATACCCGGCAACCGGTATTTCAAATTCCTTATTTTTGTAAAAGGCACCTTAAAGGCTTATAGACAGGCAGTTATGAGCATAAATCCTGATATGAATGTCGGGTGTCCGTCGCGAAATACCTAATCAATAAAGTACTATACGATGATGCGATTTTTCAAAAGACCCCTGCTATTTGTTGCTTTCCTTACCAACCTGAATCTTATTTCCCACGCACAGGTGGCCGGTGTCAGTGATATCGGCGTTGGTTATTTCAATGGACACCAGTTTGCCAGCTTCGGAACCATCAGCGGTAATACATTAACCGGCGCCCTTGGCAGCAATACCTTTTCGATCAACTTTTCTGCCAATACGAAAAGTGTGTACCAGATTGTCGCGGGCTATGGACCAAGCCGTCCGGCTAACAGCGGCACCTTCTCGACTGCCTGCATGGAATTAAATTTCTCTGCAGCACCCGCCACCAGTACGATTGTTTTCAGTTCGGTGCTACAGCCAATGGATGCTTTTCATGCCATTGATATAGAAAACGGGGAAAGTGTCACGTTCGAGTTTCTGGATGTATCCAATAACCCGGTTACCATTGCAGGCAATGTGAAGGTGGTGTCATTGTCCACTATCACCCCCACAGCTTCGCTGAACTATCCCTCCGCATCAATGGTTGGTATCAATACTACCCCTGGCCGCATTACGACTGGTAATGCAGACCAGGGCTTTTCATTTGTAATGCTGACCAATGTGGTGAAAACGATCCGTTTTATACAGGTCAACCCCAACACCGGCGCGGGAAGCTGGGACTTTACTATGTCAAAAGGTTCACCCGATCGCGGTGATGCGCCTGCTTCCTATGGCAATGCACTCCACCTGAGCCTGGCAGCATTGAAGTTTGGACTGAATGCCGGCGACGGCGACGGCACGGCATTTACCGGTACTGCCGCCAATGGCGATGATGCGGTGGTTGGTTCCACCGAGGTGGATGACGATGACGGTATTGCCTCTGTGCCGGCGGTGACCAATACCGGGGCCGTTGGGCAGGTGATCCCGACTTACAGCGTTTCCGCTACCGTTTCCAACGCAACGGGGGTGAATGCCGGCGTAATGGCATGGGTCGATTGGAATGGTGACGGTACATTCGGCTCAACCGAGGCGGCAACTGCGGCAGCCGTACCCACCGGCAGCGTGAATGTAAGCCGCACATTTACCTGGACCAATGTAACCCTTGGAGGCAGTGTGGGCCGTGCGGGTACATACCTGCGACTGCGTACCAGCACCGACGTTATTGCAGCCACAAACGCTGCTGGCTTTTTAAGTAATGGTGAAGCGGAAGACTACCTGGTCCCGTTTGCAATTACACTGCCCGTTCAGCTGCGAGATTTCAACGCAGTGCGCACGACGGACAAAAAAGTGCTGCTGGAATGGGAAACTGACAACGAAGAAAATAATACCGGCTTCAGCGTGGAACACAGCGGCGACGGCCAGGCATGGAAAGAAATCGGTTTTATTCCCACTGCCGCTTCAAATGGGAACAGTCAGACCCTGCTGCGTTACCGGTATATCCACCAGCAGCCAACCACGGGAATAAACTACTATCGCCTGAAACAGGCAGATCGTGACGGCAGGGCATCATTCAGTGAAGTGAGGTCGGTCGAAATGGAACCAGGTACAACCATCACTGTAACCCCGAATCCGGCAACCGATGTTGTTACGGTGTCAGGATTGAATCAGGGGGACATTGTAGTGTTGTATAACCTCAACGGCCAGCCACTGATCAACCGGAAGGCCGCAGGAACGCAGCTCCGTCTCGATATTGGCCGGTTTGCAAAAGGGTTTTATACCATTACAGTCAACCCGGCTAACTCCGGTGCTCCGAATTTCAGGATCTTAAAAAAATAGCAGCCTGCCGGGTTGCAGGCAAAGCCCCTGCAACAGATATTTCTC
>SDZZ01000464.1 GCA_004173255.1 Chitinophagaceae bacterium
ACGGTCTTATAGTTATAACGTAAACCTTAATTTATTACTATGAGCGTAACCCTACGAACCAATCTCGGCTCAACAGAAGCCGTTCTCGCGGATGATGGCACACTAAGCCTGTTCTACCACATCGCAGACATTGTAAGCAATGACCTGAAGGTCCGTTTTGTAAACAAGGAAGATGAAGCGGATTCACTGAACTGGAATTTCCGTTACAAGGGTCAGAACTTCACCCTTCATTACAGCATTTACAATGGTATTTCGATTGTTCCTTCCGAGTCGAAAGACCGCAGCAACAAAGTACTGACCGAAATGGCCGTTGCCGTAGGAACCAGGCTGGATGCGGGTTCTGCCTTGAGGAAAATTGCCTGACAGCCGGATGTTACCCCGCCTTCTTCCAGTAATACGGGAAAGGCCGTAGCTCCTGATGATTGCCTTGCCGCCCGGGACTGATCTTTTTTAAAACGATGCGATCTGCCCGGGAAAGACCCGACCACTCAATAAGTCTTCGCTTCGATCGACTCCAGGATGTTATAATAGCTCACATACCGGTCCTCCGGAATTTCACCATTCCTTACTGCTTCTTTTATTGCACAGCCCGGCTCGTTTACATGCTGGCAGTTGTTAAACTGGCAATCGTTCAGCCGCTGGCGCATTTCGGGAAAATAGTGGCTCAGCTCCGGCCGGGAAATATCGACCAGGCCAAATTCACGCATACCCGGTGTATCAATCAGCCGTCCCCCTTCCGGAAGGTCAAACATTTCAGCAAAAGTGGTGGTGTGCTGGCCCTTGCCGCTCCACCCGCTCACCCCCTGGGTTTTTAACTTCAACTCTGGTAAAATATGATTCAGCAGGGTCGATTTACCTACACCGCTGTGACCGCTGATCAGGGTCGTCCTGTCTTTCAGTTCGATCTTCAGTTCATCTATACCTGTATCATTTACCGTACTCGTTTTAAAAACCTTGTAGCCTGCCCGCTCATACATGTCCTTCCATTGTTCAAACTTTTCTTCCTCCTTGTCGCGGTACAGGTCCGATTTGTTAAACACCACCAGCGATGGCACATGGAACATCTCCGACGCCACCAGGAAACGGTCGATAAATCCCTGTGATGTTTTGGGTTCACGCAGCGTAGCTACCAGCAGCGACTGGTCCAGGTTGGAAGCAACAATATGATGCTGGTGTTTAAATCTCGGCGATTGCCGGTTGATATAATTTCCCCGGTCGTAAATGCGGGTAATGGTTGCCGAGTTCTCCAGCTCATTCTCCACCTCTATTTCCACCTGGTCGCCTACCGCAACAGGGTTGGTACTGGTGATACCATCGATCTTGAAGATCCCTTTCATCCGTGCATTATGCCATTTCCCTGAATCATCCTTCACGGTATACCAGCTGCCGGTCGATTTATACACTGTTGCTCTCATGTACTGCGAATTTCAAGAAATAAAACGAGAAGGCACTTAAGGAAATTTGCGCAGCAGGGTGAACCGCAGCAGCACTTCAAGAAAAAGGAAACTGAGTGCGGCGAACAGGAAGGGATAAAACAACTCGATATACCGTTTGTAGGACACTACCTGTATATCGGATTTTTCCAGTTTATCAATCCTTGCATAAATACCCTGCAGGCTTTCCTTGTCGCGCGCCCGGAAATACTGGCCGCCTGTTTCCACCGCCATTTTATTGAGCAGCTGCTCATCGAGGAAATAAGCAGAAGGGTTTTTATCTGTGGGTTGTTTGTTGGTCAGTTCAACAATGGTCGACTGGGCTGCGCCCATACCAATGGAATAAATTTTTACCCCGCGGGACCTGGCGATCTCCAGGGCAGTCAGCGGATCAATGAGCCTGGTATCCGGGGCATCTTCCTTGCCGTCGGTCAGCAGGATAATGACCTTACTTTTTGCATTACTTTTCGCCAGCCGGTCAACTGCTGTTGCCAGTCCCTCCCCGATGACCGTACCGTCTTTCAGGAACCGGCGGCTTTCGAGCGTCTGGATCTGGTGGATCAGGGTATTCTTGTCTGTGGTAAGCGGGCACTGGGTAAAACTTTCACCCGAAAAAATCACCAGGCCTATCCGGTCAACCGGCCGGGCCATTACAAAATCCTCCGCCACCTGTTTGGCCACTTCCATCCTCGATGGCAGTATATCACGTGTGCCCATACTTCCGCTTACGTCCATACACAACACAATGTCGATCCCCTCTCCCTTCGTCTGCTGCTGGTCATTCCTTTTCTGTGGCCGTGCCAGTGCAAAAACCAGTGAAGCCAGCGCAAGACACCTGAAGATGAAAGGCAGGTGGCGCAGCCGGGTCTTCAGTGATTTCACTTTAAACGGACTTACACTGGAAACGGTCATCGTTGCTTCCCTGCCGGATGACTTGCGGCTATAGAACCAGACCAGCAATGGCAGCAGCCCGAGAAGGATAAAGTTCTCCGGCCACAGGAAGTCGATATTTCTGATCCATTCGTACAGCATTAGTTGTTTCCCCCCTCGTTTTTATCGCGTGACGGATCTGTGCCAGTAGGTGCCAGCGGCTTTGAATTTTCTTCGATCAACCGGATGGCGGACCTCACGGTCGACCTGGTCTTTTCATCTTCCCCGGCCGACGCATCAAAACGGGCAAACTTGACGAGGTCGCTGAAACGCAGTGCTGCGGCCAGTTCCTGGTACAGTTCAACCGGCAGATCGACCACACGCAGCTGTTCAACCAGGTCACCGGTGGTCTGGTGCATCGATTCGATGCCACGGCGCGCGGAAACATACACCCTGAAAATATTTACCAGCGTGGAGTAGTAAAGGTCTTTCGATAATTGCAGGCCGGGCAATTCATCCAGTTCACGCATTGCCCGTACATAAACATCTTCTTTCACTGCAGCAACTACCGCAGGCTTCGCCTTTTTCCGGAACACAAAATAGAAAATCACCGCCAGAACCACGGCTGCTGCTGCAAAATACCACCACTTCCATGTTGGTTTTTCTTTCTCTGCATCCGCTTCAATTACTTCCTTGATATCGTTATATGGCTTCTGGTAGTCGAACGGGGTATAACCTACATCGACGGGAATGCTGTCCGTATAGATGCTGTCGCGCAACAGGATCGGGGGAATTACCCAGTGACCCGAATCGAAACTGGTGAGATAAATGACCCCCTTCAATACTGTTCCTTTGGACGTGTTGCTGGTATCGATGATATCCCTTCGCAGGATCTCAAAATGGGGAATGCTATCGGGGTTAAAAAAACCAATCGCCTCATTTTCCGGAATGTCTGCTTCAAGGGTTAATTTGATCTGTTCACCAATCAGGATCTGTGTTTTATCCGCACTCACTTTCACAGTGGTCTGTGCAAGCGCCGGCAGGCACGACAGTGCAAGGAAAATCAACAGCAGGAACTTATGCAATT
>SDZZ01000465.1 GCA_004173255.1 Chitinophagaceae bacterium
GGGTAAGATCGGCCTGGTCACGGACGATTTTTATTTTATCAAAAACCTCAACTTCCCGGATGAACAGATGGTGCCTGTAAGGTATGGGCAAATACCCTTTACCGCACGGCAAACCGATTCCATCAAACAGGAATTATCGCAGCTTACCAGCGCGTATTTCGAAACCGCCCGGTACATGCTGATGAATAACCAGAAAGATTAGGTTGGGCAGGCTATTCCCTCGTATCAACAGGTCTTATCCGTGTTCGCATCGCTTAAGCAGGCGGGGTGCAATGGCATCAGGTCAGCGCATCACTTAAGCAAGCGGGGTGCAATGGCATCAGGTCAGCGCATCACTTAAGCAGGCGGGGTGCAATGCCATCAGGTTAGCGCATCACCTGTGCGGCCATCGCTGTACAATCTTTTGTCCCCGTCCGATTTTTCCGCAACGGTTTTCTTTGCCAGGATGATCAGTTTGGGTGCGCTTACTGTGTCGTAATCACCCAGGTTGTCGTCGCCAAAAAGTTCCTGCACCTGAAGCCCCTGGTAACTCAGCATGTCGGTAAAGTCACCGCTGTTGAATTTTTCCTTTTTATGTACATATACTTCGGGTTCGGTGTGCGAAGGGTCCGTTACCGTGATGGTGGAATAAAAGTGGGTATCGTCCTGCAGGTGTACGATGCTGTAATGCGTACCATCAATATCCTGTTCTTCGTTGATGAAGGGATGCTGTTCGAGGTAATGCGTGTTTATATATTCCATCACCAGGTAACCACCCGGAATTAGGCTGCCGGCAATGGTGCGGATGAGGTTATCATGTTCCCGCCTTGTATCATAGGTGCCAAAACTCCGGGCGGTGTTGAACGCGAGTCCGAAATAATTACTCCAGAAGGGAAGGCGGAGGTCGTGCTGGTAAAAGTGCAGGTTATCCGCCTGCCGGGATAAGGCAAGGTCAATCAGTGAAGCGGAATAATCTGTGCCGGTCACATCAAAACCCGTGGCAGCCAGTTCAGCCGCCTTTTGCCCATTGCCGCAGCCTGCCATCAGGATGCGCTGGTCGTGTCCGGTGGATAAATAACTGATTATTTTTTCATACAGGTTGCCCGATGGGTAAAGCGATTGTGCATTGATAAACCGGAGGTAAAAAGGGGAAAGTATCCAGTCCTGCCATTGATTTCTTGCCATAGCTTCGTTTGGGCAAATGTAAGACGGTATATAAATACAAATGTGCCTTCCTGTAAAATATCGCCCGGGAAAGCTTATTTTTGATTCCTGCCGGAATCACCCGCCAGTCAAACGTTTGCGGTGATCCGTTTCCGGGCAAATCAAAAAAATAAAGAGAGTTACAGTGGCATTGATCAAAAGTATTTCGGGAATCAGGGGCACCATCGGTGGTAAAACCGGCGAGAATCTTACACCCCTTGACGTAGTTAAATTTTCAGCAGCATTTGCACAGATAATTTTTGAAGCGCAGAAAAAAAATCCGGGCACATCAAAGGTTCCGAAAGTGGTAATCGGGCGCGATGCGCGCATGAGTGGTTCAATTGTAAGTGAACTGGTGATTAATACCCTGCTGTCGGCCGGTATTGATGTGGTTGACCTTGGGCTCTCCACTACCCCGACAGTGGAAATGGCGGTTACTATGGCAAAAGCCGATGCCGGCGTAATCATTACTGCCAGCCACAATCCGAAGGAATGGAACGCACTTAAACTGCTGAATTCTTCCGGCGAATTTATTTCCGCGGAAACGGGTGCACAACTGCTTGCCATTGCGGAAAAAGAAGATTTTAATTTTGTAGTGGTAGACAAACTCGGACACCTCACCCGCGATGATTCGTTCATGCAGAAACATATCGATGCCATCCTCGCTTACCCGCTGGTAAATGCGGAAAGCATTGCTGCGCGTAATCTCAAGGTGGTGGTCGATGCCGTGAATTCAACCGGTGCAATTTTTGTTCCGGCGTTGCTGCGGGCATTGGGTGTAAAAGACATCGTGGTACTGAATGAAGAAGTAAACGGGAAATTTGCCCATAACCCAGAACCATTACCCGAACACCTGTCACAGCTCAGCAGTGCGGTGGTAAAACACAAGGCAGATCTTGGCATTGCGGTTGATCCGGATGTGGATCGCCTTTGTTTTGTAAACGAAGATGGCAGTATGTTTGGTGAGGAATACACGCTCGTTGCAGTAGCTGATTATATCCTGGGCCTGCGCAAGGGAAATACGGTCAGCAATATGAGCAGCACCAAGGCGCTGAAAGAAGTAACCATCAAACATGGTGGCGAATATTTCCCGTCAGCAGTGGGTGAAGTGAATGTGGTGAACAAGATGAAACAGCATGAAGCCGTGATCGGTGGGGAAGGGAATGGCGGTATCATTGTTCCGGATTTCCATTACGGCCGTGATGCACTCATCGGGATTGCACTTTTCCTGAGTCACCTGGCAGCGCAGAAGAACGGGATCAAATCCCTGCGCGCGAAGTACCCGGATTATTTTATTTCCAAGAACAAGATTGAGCTGGAAAATTCGGTCGACGTAAAAACTATTTTTGAAAAAATCCAGAAGAAGTATAAAAGCAACCCGGTAAATACGGAAGACGGGCTGAAGATCGAATTTGATAATGACTGGGTACACCTGCGGACTTCCAATACGGAACCTATTATCCGGATTTATTCGGAGAGTAATTTTGAAACGACGGCTAACAATATTGCGGTTCGCCTGATGCAGGATATCCGCGAGTTTATGTAATGCATTATACCGAGCCGTAACCAAACCGCGGACTCCGGTTTACATTATTAACCCGGATGCTTCACACCGTGTGAAGGCATCCGGGTTTTTTATTGCAGTGCGGGGTGCGAATGGCTGGGCTTATTGCCTGGCCCGGTTCCTGGCCGGGTTGACTGCGGGTGCGAGGCCACACCGCTCAGTTGTTCACCCCTTGGTTGGCCACATCCTCAGGGGCGAGTGAACCATCACGACGGCCCGGCTGTTTAACTCCTGTTATATCCGGCCGTTCTGGTAGACTGATGCGCCGTATCTTTGCAAAGTTTTTTAAAATGGGATCACCGGCTTCCCTCAACCCGCAATTGTATGAACAGGATTTACTTTGATAATGCTGCCACCACTTCCCTCGACCGGGAGGTGCTGGACGTTATGCTGCCTTATATGACGGAACATTTCGGCAACCCTTCCTCCATCTATTCGTATGGAAGGGAATCGCGACTGGCGATTGAGACGGCAAGGAAATCCGTTGCGCGTAACCTGAATGCCCATCCGGGTGAGATTTTCTTTACCAGTGGTGGTACTGAAAGCAATAACACCGCCATACTCTCCGCTATCCGGGATCTTGGCTGTACCCATATCATTTCATCGCCGATTGAACATCATGCGGTGCTGCATACGGT
>SDZZ01000466.1 GCA_004173255.1 Chitinophagaceae bacterium
GGGTTCAGGTCGCAGACCATGGCCTCCCTCGCCGCTGAACTGAATCCCGATCATGGATAAAAAAATAGTGTTGCTTTGTTCCGAAGGATTTTCCACTACGGTGCTGTATAATTATATCAGCCGGTTTTACCCGGTTGAACGGGTGATTGCAGAAACGCCGATGCGCGGGATGTCGCTGGCAAAAAGAAGGATCAAAAAACTGGGATACGCTACCGTGGCAGCACAGGTTGCATTCATGGCAGCGGTAGTACCGGTGCTGCGCAGGAAGGCTGCTGCAAGACTTGGCCAGATCCGTAGCATGGACGTATTTGATGAAACACCCATTCCCGCGGCTGCCATCCAACCGGTGGAATCCGTAAATGATAGTGCGTGTATTACGCTGCTGCAGCAACTGGACCCGGACGTGGTGCTGGTGAATGGTACACGGATCATTTCAAAGAAAGTGCTGGATTCGGTCCGTGCAAAGTTTATCAATATGCATACCGGCATTACCCCGAAATACCGCGGTGTGCATGGGGGTTACTGGGCCATGAAAAATGATGACCCTGCCCATTGCGGGGTAACGGTGCACCTGGTCGATAAAGGGATTGATACCGGTGCGGTACTGCACCAGGCGCTGATCCATCCGCACGCGCAAGATAATTTTGTTACCTATCCATACCTGCAGTATGCGGCCGGACTACCACTGGTCAAACAGGCAGTGGATGACCTGTTTGATGGCAAACTACAGACGAAGTCCGCCATCACTACGGAAAGCAGGTTATGGTCGCACCCGACTATCTGGCAATATTTTACCAGTCGAAAAAAAAATAAAAAGGGTTGAAGAAGATCATCCGGATTACAACCGGCGGTATGTTCCAGGCGATCTTGCTCAAGGGGCAGATGGAATACCTGTCGCGCTACTTTGAAATCATATCGTTGTCGGACCCCGACCAGTATCTCGATACGGTGGCCCGGCGCGAAGGCAACCGGATCATTGGTGTGCCGATGGCCAGGGAAATTTCGCCTGCGAAAGACCTTTCCTCGGTATTCCGCCTGAAAAGAGTTTTCAAAAAAGAACGGCCGGACATTATCCATACCAGTACTCCCAAGGCCGGTTTACTAGCCATGATTGCCGGCAAATGGACGGGGGTTCCGGTCCGTATGCTCACGCCAACGGGCTTCCGGTTTGTGGGACTGACCGGTTTCAAACGCCGTCTTGTGTTTTTTTTTGAGAAGCTTCCCTTCCGTTTTGCCACGCATATTTTTCCCGAAAGCCAGGGAGTGATCAATACCATCCGCAAATACCGGATGACCAGCAAACCACTTGTGCTGATCGGCTCCGGCTCGGTAAATGGGGTCAACCTTGGCATTTTCAGCCCTTCGGCCATTGATCCGGCCCGGCTCGACCTGCTGAAAAAAGAAATTGCCTTTGACCCGTCATATAATTACCTGCTTTTCGTTGGACGGATAGTAAAGGACAAGGGCATCGGCGAACTGGCAGAGGCGCTGGAACAGGTAGGCGGAAAAAACAAGCTGGTGATCCTGGGACCCTTTGAAGCGGGCGACCCGGTGTCGCCGTCAGTAATACAGGGTATCAGCGAGAACCCGGATATTATCCATGTAAACTGGACCGATGAGGTACAGTATTATATGGCGCTGTCAACCTTGCTGGTACACCCTTCCTACCGGGAAGGATTGCCCAATGTGCTGTTGCAGGCAGGTGCCATGGGGTGTCCCATTATCTGTACCGCCATCGAAGGCAATATGGATATTGTGGAGGATGGGGTTACCGGACTCCTGTTTGAACCGCGGAATACTGCCAGTCTCGTTTCGACGCTGGGTGATGCATTGGAAAACCCCGGGCGTATGAAAGCCCTGGCCGTTGAATTGAGGAAAAGGATTGAAACCCGTTTTGACCAGCGCATCGTGAATGAAAAGTTGCGCGACCAGTATCAGGCACTGCTCGATAATTGATGGCAGCAGGCAGGCGACAAAAATGAACGAATGAAAAAAAAGATAGTCATAGTTGGTTACTCCGGTCACGCCTATGTGGTCATTGACGCGCTCCGCCAGTCGGGGTTCGAAATTGCCGGCTATTGCGATACCGAACAAAAAACACATAATCCATACGGACTTACCTGGTTTGGAAAAGAAACGGAAGTGGCCGAAGAATTATCTGCTTATCATTTTTTTGCGGCAGTGGGCCATAATGCCATCCGCGAAAAGATCATGGCCGTGATGGAGCCGGTACTCGGGCCAGCCGTGAATGCGATCCACCCCAGGTCAGTGATTGATCATACGGCTATACTTGGCAACGGCATACTGGTGGCTGCGAATACGGTCATCAATGCGCAGGCAAAGCTGGGTCATGGGGTCATCTGTAATACTTCATCTACTATAGAACATGAATGTGTGGTAGGGGAGTTTACCCATATTGCGCCGGCAGCAGTGCTTTGCGGCAATGTTCGTGTGGGCGCCCGGTCGTTTATAGGTGCCAACTCGGTAATTGCGCAGGGTCTCAGCATCGGCAGCAACGTGGTGATCGGCGCCGGATCGGTAATCGTGCGCGACGTGCCGGATAACGTAACGGTTATGGGAAACCCAGGCAAACAAATGGCCTGACAGGATCGCAAAACAATTAATTTTGACAAACACCGCCCGGCGGTCAACCATACTAATATGTCCTCACCTATGATCGTTTCATCGCAGAAAATATCGACCAATCCCCTTAACAATAAACAGTACCCGATTCCGGAGAACCCGACGGACCAGCAGGGAATCGATGATTTCCTCGCAATGCATCCGGGTAAAAAAGTGGTACTGGTACAGGGACTTGGTTTTGTAGGCGCAGTGATGAGCCTGGTGGTTGCCAATGCACTGACCGAAGAATACGCAGTAATTGGGATCGACCTGCCCAGCACTTCTTCCTGGTGGAAAATACAGGCCATCAATGAAGGCATGTTCCCGGTAATTGCCGATGACCCGAAAATCGAACTGTTTTACCAGGAAGCCCGACGCAAAAAAAACCTGTATGCAACTTTTGATTCCTATGCCTACAGCAAGGCCGATGTGATTGTGGTGGATATCAACCTCGATGTACAGAAGCGTTCGTCGGCCGAAGGGAAACTGGACGATTTTGAAGTAGACCTTACGCCCTTCAAAAAAGCCATCGAGAGCATTGGTAAATATTGCCAGCCTTCGGTGCTGGTGCTGGTTGAAACAACGGTGCCACCCGGTACCTGTGCAAAAATCGTAAAGCCCATTCTCGAGGAAAACCTTACCCGGCGCGGTCTCTCTACCGATGCCCTGCGGGTTGGGCATTCCTATGAGCGTGTGATGCCCGGTCCTAAATATGTGGATTCCATCCAGAATTTTTACCGTGTGTTTTCGGG
>SDZZ01000467.1 GCA_004173255.1 Chitinophagaceae bacterium
CCGTTCCTTACCATGCAATACGCCGATTTTCTTCATAATGATTTTTTAGATGAATTAAGCTGGGAACGCTTTGTAGGAAGCGGCCTGATCAAATTTATTTTTTCAGGCCCATATAAACAAATTAACTATTGAAGTCAGCACCATTGTATTTTTTTGTGAAGGGCTGATCGCCTATTTTTGAAATAATGCAATTGTTGAATGTGACGGAAATCATTGTTGAAAAATCGGTACTGTACTCTTTGTCTCTCGGCCGCGATGTGCTGGTCGATTTTTACCTGCCCAGGAACGTCGAAGATCCGTCCTCGCTGGGTCTCCTGCTGATCAATGACGGCCAGAATATGGAAGAGCTGGGACTGGAGAAAATACTGGCTGATCTTTACGCAGCAAACCGCATCCGGCCATTGCTTTGTGCAGCCATCTATACCGGTGCCGAACGTAAAATGGAATATGGCGTCGCCTCAACGCCGGATTATGCTGGGCGTGGTGCAAAAGCGGGACTTTACACCGAATTTATCCTGGACGAACTGATCGGCTATATTAAAACAACATATGCCATCCCGTCTTTTGCCGAACAGGCATTTGCCGGTTTTTCGCTTGGCGGGTTGAGTGCGCTGGATATTGTGTTCAACCATCCTGACCACTTCAACAAGGTTGGCGTGTTTTCCGGTTCATTCTGGTGGCGCAGCCGGTCGCAGGACGACCCATCGTATGATGATAACAAACACCGGATCATGCACCAGGTGGTGCGGCACGGGGCTTATAAGGACGGTATGAAGTTCTTCTTCCAGACCGGAAGCCTTGATGAAACCAACGACCGGAACAATAATGGGGTGATCGATTCAATTGATGATACGATGGACCTGATCCGCGAACTGGAAGACAAGGGTTACAGGATGTCGCGCGATATTAATTACCTGGAGCTGCCACTCGGGCATCATGACATTCCTACCTGGGCGCAGGCGATGCCGTTTTTTTTATTGTGGGGATGGGGCATCAGGTCCCTGCGGGATGACAACGTCCCTGCGGGATGACAACGTCCCTACGGGGACAACGTCCCTACGGGATGACAACGTCCCTACGGGGACAACGTCCCTGCGGGATGACAAGGTCCCTGCGGGATGACAACGTCCCTGCGGGATGACAACGTCCCTACGGGATGACAACGTCCCTGCGGGATGACAACGTCCCTGCGGGATGACAACGTCCCTACGGCATGACAAGGCTTTGCTTTGATTGACAACGCTACGGTTTAATCACCAGTACCGAAGGAGTAAGAGGTAGCCAATCAACCGAACTGTCAATTGCTTTTTTCCAGCTGTCCAGTGCAATCAGCATCAGGTCACCGGTTACCTGCACCGGCAGGTACGCACCCATCACGGCTTGTGTACTCACCGCACCCGGGAATTTCCGTCCAAGCTCCTGCATTTTTTTCAGCCCTTCGTTATTGCCGGCGAGAAACCCCGATGGGTCAATCAGTACCAGTGCTGCATCGTTATTGAACATCAGTTGCGAGGCGTGGTCGAGAAGGAACAGGTCTGTTTCCGATAGGATCGGGACGATCACGCGGCGGGGCTGGTCGAGCCCTTTGTCAAAATAAATACCTACAGGGATTTCTGCATTTCGCAGGATGGCTTTCACGGTATCATCCAGCGATTCATTTTCAAACAACCGGCCCTTGCCCGTAATCGTATCATATAATTTCTCCGGGTTAATGATACGGGTGGTCAGGCCCAGGATTTTTCCAAGCAGGCTGCCTTCAAACACCGAGCTCCCGGCACCAATGAGAAGCAGGTTGAAATTGGCCATGTTGGCCGTTTGAGTAAGATCCTGCGTGATTGCCGAGGAAGCCTTGAAGAGCGTAGTCACGGGAAGGTCGAGCCTCGCTGCTTCTTCCTTGATCGGCTCAAAATTCTCCCGTTCGTATTCTGCCTGGTTAAACTGGTTCAGTTCATTACTGGGTGAAAAGTGCAGGGCGGTAACCCGTGAACTCTTTATGGATTTGTTCACGAAATGACTGGCAAGGCGAAGCAGCCGCACGCCTTTTACCGGCAACCGGAATGTGAGTAGTACTGAATAGATCCTTGCTTTATCCTGCACTGCTTCCACCGGTTTTTCCCGCCAGATGCGATTGATGATGTCAAGTGCCGGTCCGGTCATGAACGTGGTTACCAGTGCCATGATCACCATCATTGCGAAAATGGAAGGGGTAAGCACGCCGAGGTCATACCCGATGTTGAGTACGATCAGTTCCATCAGGCCGCGGGTATTCATCAGTGCCCCGATTGACAGGCTGTCTTTCCAGTTTTGTCCAACGAAACGCGCTGCCACCATGCTTCCCACAAATTTCCCCACAACCGCAACGGCGATAATGGCCACACAGACCCACCACATATTGCCATCATTGAGCAGGTTGATCTGTGTGCGCAGACCGGTGAACACAAAGAACAGGGGAAGCAGTAACACGAGTGATACATCTTCCACTTTTTCAATAAAGATGCTGCGGAAGTTGGACCGTGCAGGCATAATCACACCTGCCATGAATGCGCCGAATAATGCATGGATGCCGATCACTTCGGTGATGTAGGCCGAAGAAAGCAATGTCAGGAAAAAGATGGCCACTACCGGTTTGCTGATCATTTCCTTGCTCGCATATTTTTCGCCCATCCTTTTCAGGAAAGGCCGTACCACCCGAAGCATCAGGAATACGTAAGCGATGGCCATCAGTATGGTGAACAGCGCGCTGGTAATGGAGCCTGCTTTTACGATTGCAATTACCGCGGC
This sequence comes from Chitinophagaceae bacterium, assembly GCA_004173255.1. GTDB lineage: Bacteria > Bacteroidota > Bacteroidia > Chitinophagales > Chitinophagaceae > JBEVJC01. The sequence continues at coordinate 2,782 of SDZZ01000467.1, forward strand.
AAGGATACACCACGCGGTGATATCATCTGCTGCGGCGCAGGTGATCACAATGGATCCGAGTTTTGTTTTGGTGAGACCACGTTCCTGCACAATACGCGCCAGTACGGGGAATGCCGTTATGCTCATGGCAATACCCATGAAAAGGGCGAACGAAAGAAAATGGACATTATCCGGTGCATAGGCCACATACACGAAATAGGCCAGTCCGATCCCGAGGGTAAAAGGGAAGATGATACTGGCATGGCTGACCACTACTGCATCCTTTGCCTTATTGCTGAGGAATTTCAGGTCCAGTTCCATCCCGACCACATACATGAACAGGATGAGGCCGATCTGGCTCAGGAACTGCAGGTTGGGTAATGATTTTACCGGGAAAAGAAAACCGGAAAATTCCGGAAAATACATGCCGACAAAGGATGGGCCGAGAAAGATTCCGGCCATGATTTCGCCGATCACTGTTGGCTGTCGGATTTTTTTGCAGAGCCATCCGAAAATCCTTGCAACGGTAATGATGGTGAGGATCTGTAAAAGCAGGATAGCAAGTGGGTTGGTAAGGTTGTGGTGGTAGGCATCCTTGAACTGGTCCCAGGT
>SDZZ01000066.1 GCA_004173255.1 Chitinophagaceae bacterium
CCACCACGCTTTCTCAGGAATTCCTTCCAGCCCGGTTTCCGTAAATGCCACGAGCTTACCGGACCGACGGGCATAATCCCCGAGGATCCGCAGCTTCGCTACAGCTGCGGGGAGATCATACCGGCCATCGCGGCCAAAATCGTGGTAATTGTCCATGCCAATCATGTCTACCCATGCATCACCCGGATAACGTTCGAGGAATTCAGCTTCGCTGGTAAACCTGCAATCCGGGCTGAAGGCATAGATAAAATTCCGGACCTTAAGCGTGTCCTTTAAAAAACTTACAGTAAACTGCCAGAGTGTTTTGAACTCAGCTGCCGTGCAGTGTGTATTACCCCACCAGAACCAGTCCCCATCCATTTCATGAAACGGACGGAAAATAACAGGCACCAGTTTACCATCTTTCCCGATCAGCTCGCGGGCGACTTCTGCGATACCTGCGAGAATCTTTTTATACTTTTCATTAGCCGCTCCGCCAGGAATAATCAGTGGCATCGCAGCCACCGCGGTTGAATCGTTCCAATAAAATCCAGTAGGTGAAACCGGGTTGTTGAAATGCCAGGCAACGGTAACAACCCCGCCCCTGTTGTAGGTGTCCGTAATGTTTTTGACCAGCCTGCTTTTATAAACCAACCGCTGTGAATCCGATCGGCTGCCCAGTCCACCGAAATCAATACCGATCACGGCAGGATGTGAGCCGGTTACTGATTTCACATCTGATCTGCCTGGCTCATCCGTCCAGCCGTGTCCGTAAAAAGTGGCATCCTGGTGCCCGAACATCACCCCCCTGACAGACAACAGATCCATATTCCGGTAGAGGTTTTTCGTTTCGATGGTAGCATTCGTTGTCACCAGTTTTTTTTCCGGCGTTTCCTGTTGGGTTCCCTTCGCCGAAACAAGTGCGGGAATCAACATAAAAGCTAACAGGATCCATTGCTGTTTTAAATGCCGCATAATACTGTATACTAACTTATGGAGCGATACTACCATTGGTTTTCGCGGACCTGATCCTCAGGCTGGCTGGTTTCAGGCCAGCTGCGGTGGCGGTCAATACAATTTCACCAGGCTCACCGGTTGACTGCACAATAACCTGTGCCAGACCGCTGAAAAGTTTTCGTTGCCACTGCCCCGCCGGCTTCAACAGCTGGATAGTTCCGGGATTGGTGTTGACCACGTCCCACTCATATTTTTTGGTAAATGGTCGCGCAATAATATCGATGCTGTTCAATCCGGACCGGACCATGGAACTGTCGAGGGTTATCTCAGCAGCAAGCTGGTTGTCTTTTAATTCCGAACTCACCGCTTTGCCATTGATGTAAACAGACTGGGATGTTCCTACACTATTAAAATAGAGGGTGATTTTTTGTCCGCTGAGATCGGCAGGCAAAACAAATGTTCCGTGATGGATGTATGCAACCGGCAGGTTCTTATAATCCCTGCTTTTGAACGCATCTTTCCATCCGCTGACATCAACACCGATCTGCGATTTCCCTTCGGACACATCCTGCAATGGTTTTTCTTTCAGGTCAGTGATACTGACCCTTGTGATTTCTTCAATAAACCGCTCTTTTTCGGCAGAAACAGGATCCCCATTTCCCACCCCGATAATACGGCCTGGTCCGGTAATGCTGAAACTAATATCGTTGTCCGCAGTCGGAACCGCCAGCTGGCGTGCATCCTGGGCCGACACGGTAACTACAACGATATCCCTGGAATCTGCTTTTATGGTTTGCTGGTGACCGGCAAGCCGGAGGCTGGCAGCGTCTGCCGTGGTACTGACCGTTTCTTCCAGTATCCTTTTCCCTTTTTTGTATCCGATTGCGCGCAGGGTGCCCGGCGCATATTTCACCTTCCATTCGAGGTGTGAGTTAACCGTCATCGGTTTTTTTCCGAGCGACTTTTTATTGAGGAACAGTTCTACTTCATCGCAGTTGCTGTACGTCCATACATCTATGTCCTGCCCTTCTTTTCCTTTCCAGTTCCAATGTGGCAGTATATGCAAGGTAGGTTCATCGCTCCACCAGGATTTCAGGTAGTACACATTGTCTTTGGGAAAACCGCAGAGGTCCATCATACCGAAATAGGATGTAACCGATGGCCATCCATAGGGAGTGGGTTCACCCCGGTAATCAAATCCTGTCCATATAAACATCCCGGCCAGCCAGGGGCGGTCGGAGTAAAACTTCCAGCCTTCCTCGATACTGTAAAAACCCGGACGCGGTTTCCGATCGTACGCAGTGGCGTAATTCTTCAGGCTATCCCTGAAATAAATTCCCCTTGTTGCAAAAGTAGATCCTTCCTCCGTGCCGGCAGCCGGCTGATCAGGGAAGCGTTGATGGTGCTTGTCGATATCGCCATTGCCAATGTAGTTGTAACCCATTACTTCCAGCACATCCGATATGCCGCCCTGGAATCCGCCACTTACCCCTGCTGTGGCAGCCCTGGTAGAATCCATACTTTTTGCCACCGCCTGCAGCGTAGCAACAATGCGGCTTCCGGTAATACTATTTTCGATTGCCCATTCTTCGTTGCCTACTGACCACAGGATGATGGATGGGTGGTTCCGGTCGCGCCGGATCATGCCTTTGAGGTCATCCAGCATCTGATCAGTTGTACCCATCAGCCGGTTCTCATCAATGACGAGCATTCCCAGTCGGTCGCAGGCTTCCAGGAGTTCCGGCGTCGGGGGATTATGTGAGCATCGATATGCATTGGACCCAAACGCCTTCAGGGCTTTTATCCGGTAATACTGGAGCTCATCAGGAATAGCCGCGCCTACCCCTGCATGGTCCTGGTGGTTGTTGGTCCCCTTCAGTTTTATATTCTTTTCATTCAGGAAAAAACCCTGTTTAGCATCAAAGCGCACCGTCCGGAAACCAAACTCGGTCTCATAGCGATCAAGTTCTTTACCGCCCGATTCCAGGGTGGTAACAAGATGATATAAATAAGGACGATCGAGGTCCCATAATTTCACCTGTGTTACGGCAAGGTTGCTATTGACCTGCATCGATTTCCATGGAAGGAGCGTTACACCGTCTGTCCGGCTGCTGGCCACTGCCTTTCCGGATGAGTCGAGCAATGTTTGTATAACCGAAATCACTTCCGGCCCCTTGCCCTTATTCATCAACCCGGCCGACATACTTACATCTGCCGACAGGTTTGTGTGATTTATTTTCGTAGTTACGGCTGTACCATTTCTTTCCACATGAACGGGCGATGTCGCCGAGAGCCAGACATGGCGGTAAATGCCGGCACCCTCATAAAACCAACCTTCCTCCATGCCCGCATCAACGCGAACCGCTATCACATTCTCCCCTCCATAGTTCAGCACATCGGTGATATCGTAGGTAAAGCTGTTGTAACCGCTGGCTTCGGTTCCGAGGTAATGGCCGTTCACCCACACTTTTGAATTCCTGAACACGCCATCAAATTCGATACTGATGCGGCGGCCCAGATCGGATGCAGGGACCGTCCATGTTTTACGGTACCATCCGATTGTTGCATCCGGGAACTTCGCCCCGATTGCTTTAAAACCATGGCTGAAACTACCATTCTCGCTGACGTCCTGCTCCACGGCCCAGTCATGCGGGAGGTTCAGTTTTCTCCAGGTACGATCATCAAACTTCTGTGACGCAGCCCCATCGGCATAACCCGCTTTTGCCAGGTAAGAAAAATAGCCTGTACCATGATCGAAATCTTTTTTGGTATCCGACGGGTGCCCAAAGGCGAACCGCCAGCCCTCGTCCATCGATATGCGCTGGCGCGTAGCATTGGTTGCCTGCTGCGCCACAGCAACCTGGAAAGAAATTAACAGGGCAATCGGTAAAAGGGAACATAACCTGGGCATCATTTCTTTAATCATATGGTGTACAATAATTGTATTATTCCGGACCCTGCAATGCTAGCCATATGGCAGGCAACCCACTAATAATTTCTGATCAAAAACCTGTCATTTTTTGCGCATTTCACGCTTACTCACGGTCGAAGCCGGATCACGCCGGATACTAAAGTCTGATTCAAACCCGTATACCCGCACGATGCAAACATACTTACCAAAAAATCAACAATGTTGAAATTAAACCGGCGGCAATCACTCACCGCAAATAGGCGCTTTAATACCATTCTTTGATAAAATAATATTGCCCGTGGTTTTAAGGCTTTGGTATGTTTGTGGCTTGCTCATCACGGTATTAAACGAAAGAACGTTATCAACTTCCAGTGAACTGCTATAACCTTTTTACCAGCCAGTATATGAAAAAATATCTGTTTGCGTTTTCCGTCCTGCTTGTTACTTCATCTCTAGTGTCCGCACAGGGCAATAATTACAGCCAGGATTATACAAAATTCCAGGGCCTGGCCCTTACACCTCCAATGGGATGGAACAGCTGGAACAAATTTGCCTGTAATGTGGATGAAAAGCTGATCCGGGAAATTGCCGACAGCCTGGTCAGTTCAGGTATGAAAGATGCCGGTTATACCTATATCAATATCGATGATTGCTGGCATGGCGACAGGGACAGCCTTGGATTTATCCATCCCGATCCCGCAAGATTCCCATCCGGTATGAAAGCCCTCGCTGATTATGTTCATTCGAAAGGGCTGAAACTGGGCGTCTATTCCGACGCCGGGTCACAGACCTGTGGCGGCCGGCCGGGCAGCAGGGGTTATGAATTCCAGGACGCGCAGGTCTATGCGGGCTGGGGTGTTGATTACCTGAAATATGATTGGTGCAATACCGAGGGACTAAAGGCCGAAGGTGCGTACAAGACAATCACTGCTGCATTAAAAAAAGCCGGCCGTCCCGTTGTATTGAGCATTTGCGAATGGGGCGGCAGCGAGCCCTGGAAATGGGCGAAAAATGTGGGGCACCTGTGGCGTACTACGGGTGACATCTACAATTGTTTTGATTGTATAGAAGATCATGGCACCTGGAAGTCATGGGGAGCAATGCAGATTCTTGAAAAACAGGACGGCTTACGACAATATGCCGGACCTGGTCACTGGAACGATCCGGATATGCTGGAAGTGGGGAATGGTATGCCGGCAAACGAGGCTCGCGCACACTTCTCTATGTGGTGTATGATTGCGGCTCCGCTGATTGCGGGTAACGATCTGCGGAAAATGGATCCTGAAACGAAAACAATCCTTACAAAAAAGGAAGTGATAGCTGTTGACCAGGACTCGCTTGGCATCCAGGGTTTCCGCTACAACGTGCGCGACAGTGTTGAAACCTGGTTCAAACCTTTGAAAAACGGGGACTGGGCCGTTTGTTTCCTGAATCGTAGCCGGCAATCCAGGCAGATTGATTTTTCATGGCAGGACAATCCCATCACCGATTCGCTGTCCGGCGCAGTACTGGACGCAAAACAATTCACCTATTCGATTACGGATCTCTGGGTAAAAGGTAAACCAGCTTCCAGCAAACGGCCATTAAAACAACTGCTTCCATCGCGTGATGTCATCCTTTTACGTCTTTCACCAGTGAGGAAATAAAAGCAACATCCACAATCAGCCCGGAAGAACAGGTACACCGCCTCTCCTTCCGGGCATTTCTTTGCGCCAAAAAAAACCTGCGCATAAAAAAAGGAAGAGTGAAGAATCACCCCTCCTGATCGACTGCTTTGCTTGTATGAAAAAGTTATCCGCCTGAAGGCGTTATGATAAAGGATCGTTTGTCTTGCGGCAATGGCCGCGGTTAACGGAAACCCACGTGATCGACATAGACGAGGCCTGTCCAGTCCTGGTTCTGGAACAACAGTTCGGTAATGGTTGCCGGGTTTCCTATCTCCGCCTTGGTCAGCACAAAATCCACCCACTTACCTTCCTGTATCACTATTTCATGCGCTGATCCTTCTTTTGGTTTTACACTGATTTTTTTGCCATTGGTGCCTGCCGTTCCATAAACAGAGAAGCTCAGTTCCGTAAAAGCACCGGTGGCAATACTGCCGTTGGCAAAATTCAATCCGCTCCATTGGCCGGTATAATCCAGTTTTGCCGAAGCGGCGCCATCGCGTACATTATCCGTGCTAGCAAAATCAACAGTTGAACCCCATCCCCAGTTCTGCCAGCCGTTTTCCAGTTTGTCAATATAAAACGCATAGGCTAATGGCGGCAGGTCCGGAAGGTCACCTTCAAACCGCAGGCTTTCTGAAGACTCCACAGTGATGAGGGAATATGCGACCAGCGTAATCTTCCCTTTGTTGGCACCCGCCGGTATTTTAATCACCAGTTCGGTTGCGGACCTGGATTCAAAAACAGTATCAGGCATCGTCGTGCCTTTAAAAAGTACTCCCTTGACAAGGTCGAGGTCGGTCCCTGTAATGGTCAGGTTTTGTTCACGGACAGCGGGGTTGGGACCAAACGAAGTAATGGCCGGCAAAGCCAGTTCAAGGCTGGCAGGAGTTTCAATTTCAAGCGGACCTTTTCCGGACCCGCCATAATAAAATACCAGGGGGCCCGACTCTGCTTCCATGGGCACTTTTACCACCAGCTCGTTCAACCCTGCACTGACAAAATCGACGGAGTCTACCCACTTATCTTTGGCAAAGCGGATATTGGTCACCCAGTTGAGGTACTCTCCCGTGATGGTGATATTATCGCCCGGCCGCGCATGCGCAGGCATCCCGGCAATGGTTACCATCACTTCCAGGTTTAATATCGTCTTTGTAACGATGTCGCCACTCGGAGTCTTGAGCGTCACAAAGCCCCGTTCGGTCGACTCGGGTACCACTACCCTGACCAACTCGGCGGTTTGATCGATGAACGCATTTTTTTCAACGGTTGCACCTGTAAATTGTATTGCAGTAACCTGGTCAAGGTTTTTGCCGATAAAACGAAGGGTGTCCCCGTGCATGGCACCCGTGGGGCCAAAGCTCAGCAGTATCACCTGGTCGGATGAAGAATCGTTTTCTTTTGTGCAGGATTGCAGCATAAGAAATGCGGCAAGCACCAGAAGGCCTGCGGAAAGCCGTCTTGCTGTTTGGAATTTTCTCATTATTTGGTAGTTGCTGGTGTTTAATTATTTTAAAAGCTTGGGCACTATCCTGAAATTATCAAAGGATATGTCTGCATCCAGATCGCCGGCTCCATGAAAAAGCAGTCGTGTCCAGTAGCCATCCGGATTAATCACCGGTTTCACGGCATAACTTGCAACAACTTCTTCAAACGGGATCACTACTGTCTGCCACTGTCCCTTGGTGTCGTACGGTGGCATCCACTGATAACCATTGTTATCTTCAGCCGCCAGTCCCACATTAATTTTAAGCGTGTTGTTGTTATAGGGCTTCACCGTATTCACTTCGAATTTTAAGTTGAAGTCAGAAGGTTTGAGTATGGCTTCATCCGGCACGTTCTTACTGATATCACCCATCGCCGAAGCCGGACCACCGGCAACTTCATTCCAGCTCCAGGCGCCGATTGGTTTTTTGAAACGGATATAGTTACCGTTGATAGAAACCGGATCTTCCGGCCCAACGCTGGAGGGCGTCACTACATAGTCCGCGTTCCACCACCCGGTAAACGGATCACTGCTGAGGAATATGTTCCGGTTATCCCTGAACCAGAAATCGGAAATTGTTTCGCCAAAATTTGTTGTCACTGTTACAGGGCCGGGCTGTGCGCCATCGGGCACCCTTACTTCGATAATTTTATCTTCAACCGACACAAGCGTTCCTTCCACGCCTCCGGCAAATGTAACCGTAAGTGGTGCATAGAAGTAATCACCCCTGATGGTTGCCACTTCCCCTGCATTAACATATTCCGACAACATATTTGTCAATGATGGCTCGCTGATCTGGACTTCAAAATCGTACAACAGCGAATCCCCATTCGAAAAATAAATCTTCAGTTTGTTAGTGATCTCTGTCGGGATCAGGGTAGGTACATTTACAAGTATCGTTGTATTGGTGATGAATGTCGGGTTGAGACTGGCTTCCCGGTTGTTGAACCACATGCGTTGGGCACCGCCAAGGTTTTCGCCAACAATGGCAATCAGGTTTCCCTGGGCTGCACCTACCAATAATGAGTCAGCGGATACCGGGTTGGTGACCCGCACGTACTGGATGCGCGGGGTACCCCCATTTGGTAAATTGTCCTTCTCACAGGACGCGAACATCACCGTTATAGCGAGGAACAAGAGATAGATTGATTTGTGTATTGTTTTCATACTCTGCAATGTTTGACTTGAATGGAATGCCTTATGGATAGTCGACGGCGGGTTTAGTTAAATTTGGCGCCTGTGTTATTTCGGCCGATGGTATAGGTAACCGGAAGTTGCCATCATTTGCATTAATGGTTCTTTCGGTAGTTGCCCAGCTTGTTTTCCGGATGGTCCACGATGTAGGATTCGGGAACGCGTCCGGAGTGATGTTATAGAAACCCCTGTCCTGGCTGTTCAGGATGGAATAAGCTTTCTGCGGATTGTAATAATGGAGGCTCACCAGGTCGTACCATGCCATGCCTTCCATTGCAAACTCCAGCACCCTCTCCTTGAAAATATGATCGAGGGTGAGTGGCGTGGGAGCGTTTGTTACAGGGTGTGTGGTAGTAAACGGAGCAAGGCCCGACCGGGTCCGCACCATATTGAAATACTGGACTGCGGTTGCGTCAGTGGTAGACGATCCGTTTCCTATCTCCGCTTCGGCATAAATCAGGTAGATCTCGGCCAGCCGTTGCATGTAAGTATTATTGGGATAGTTCTGCTGGGCCGCCTGTCCGCCGACGTCTTCTGCTTTCCCGACCACATACTTCTTCACACTGGCAAAATTCACATCGCCACCTGCATTGGGGAAGACCAGTTTTTGTTTCACCCCTGCCAGCACCTGCGTTATTTCAGGATAGTTGAAGCCAGGCAACATGAAAGTCGCTTTCAATCGCTGGTCAAGCGTACGTCCCTGTAACAGGGTATCGCCCGAATTATTGATCCCTTCATACTGACTCAGCATCCACCAGGTGGCGCCCTTGTCCCCACCCCAGCCGTCACCGTTGGCGATATCCGGACTGAAATTCAGGTATGAGGGTGTGCTGTTCTGCGCACCGTACTGGCCGGGCTGGAATACCCATTGCAGTTCGAACAGCGACTCCTTGTTGTTATCGTATGGCCATTTGAACAGGTCAGCATAGTTGGCCAGTAAGCCTGCCCCGCTGTTTTCAATCACCCTTTTTGCATAATATTTTGCGCTGTCGAGATACACCTGGTTGCGGTCTGCAGGATTGGTTGCCCCCACACCCGCGCGCGTCAGGTAAAACCTGGCAAGCATCCCTTCAGCCGACCATTTTGAAATCCTGCCCACTTCCATGGGCGTAACCGGCAGGTCCTCCAGCAGCGAGCGCATCTCGTTGGTGATAAATCTCCAGATACTTGGAATGGTATTCCTGCGCAGCGTGGTATCATTCAATATTTCAAGGTTATTGGTAATGATGGGCACCTCGCCATAATTCATTACCAGGTAACGATAAGCGAGGGCACGCATAAACCGGGCTTCAGCAATGGCCATTTTTTTAACAGCAGGTGATACCGCTTCACCCGCATTATTATTAATGCTGATGATGGTCATGTTGGATTGAGCCACTACCTGGAAAAATGAGCGGTAGGCTGCGTTGTTCTCCCCGTTTTCTGCCGTGGTATTGAATAACACATTACCCCGGTCATTGTAGGCAGAAAACGTGGTACCAGACCTGAAGTCACCAATGTTGTAGGATGCCTTGTCATTGTAGTCGAACCATACCTTGTTATAAAGACCTGCAGTGCCGGCCAGCACCTGCTGGTCAGTTTTATAAAAGGTGGCATCGGTTATCGCATCTGTCGGCGGCTTTTCGAGGAAATCTTTTTTACAACCCATCATCAACATGACCGGCAGTACCAGGCCTGTAAGGAGGCTTCTGTATTTAATATTTTTTATCATGGCTGGTTCTTTAAAAGTTAACATTCACGCTGAATGTATAAATAGGGGTTAAGGGATAGCGGCCATAGTCCAGGCCAATTGCCCCGCCATCGCCGGCGTTGGGACCGGTGTACGACCCGATCTCCGGATCAAAGCCAGAATAATTGGTGATGGTAGCCAGGTTCTGCACCCCTACAGTGGCCCTTATTCCCCTTACCAGTTTCTGGCGTGACATGAGCGAAGCCGGAAGACTGTAAGACAAGGACACGTTCTTCAGGCGGATATACGAACCATCTTCCACCCACTTGGTAGTCTGGCGTGCATTATTGCCGTTCACATCTACTCCCGGAATGATTCGGGCCACATTCGTTCCGGGGTTAAGCAGCATGGGATTGCCATCATCATCCAGCGCCACTTTTGCATAATCATATGCATGCCTCATCATGTTGCGCCCAAGGTTGATATTATTGGGGTTGGAATTCTCCCAGGCAATAAAGTTGTAGATATCATTGCCATACGATCCCGTAATAAGGACACTCAACTCAAAGCCTTTATAGCTGAAAGAGTTGGTAAACCCGCCAAAAAGTTTCGGCCAGGGGTTCCCGATATAGGTTTTGTCATCACTTGTAATAACACCATCCCCATTTACATCTTTGAACTTCACATCCCCGACCCAGATCCCATTTGTTTCAGACGTTGGCCGCCTTACACCATTATTATCCACCGGCACGGCACTTTTATTGATTTCCTCCACCGACGTGAAAATTCCCTCCTCGATATATCCGCGGAACAACCAGGGCTGCATGCCAATGGACGAGCGCTGTGACCAGGGATCGGGTTGGTTCAGCCACCACGACTGGCGTTCCAGGAATCCGTTATCTGAATTCAGGCTTTTAATAACCGTTTTAAAGTGGGAGATGTTGAAGTTCGATTCCCATTTAAAATCCTTCGTAACTACGTTGGTTGTATTGAGGGTAAAACTCCAGCCCTTGGTCTGCAACGAGCCCGCATTTACCTGTGGTGGCTGGATAGCAGCGGTACCATTGGATCCCATATACCAGGGGATGGACGCCGACAAGATCATATTGTCCGTGTTTTTTATGTAGTAATCGGCTTCCAGGGAAATCCTGTTCTTAAACAGTCCGACATTGACACCGATGTTTTTAGTATTAGTCTCTTCCCACTGTAAGGCTTTGTTGGGATATACTGATGATAAAAAACTGGTTCCCCATGGGCTTGCACCGGCGGCAAGAGGCGAATAAATGCCGGCATTACCACCGCCCTGGTTTCCGGTGAGCCCGGTTTCCAGCCGTAGTTTGAGTTCACTGATCACCGGAACATTAAAAAACTCTTCCTGGCTTACACGCCATGCGGCCGATACGGAAGGGAACGTACCCCATCGCTTTTCAGGTCCGAAATTCACCGATCCATCCCTGCGGATTGTACCGGTGATCAGGTAACGATTGTCATAGTTGTAATTGGCCCTTGCAAGATAGGATTCCATCGCCCACTGGCCGGATCCGCCTGTATTACTTGCAGTAGTTGCATCGCCGGCATTCAGGTCCAGGATGTCGTTTGTCAGGAAACCCGTTCTCCTTGCACCCACATTTTTCCAGTTCGATGCCTGCGCCTCGTGACTCGCCATCAGGCCAATATTGTGCTTGCCAAACTGCCGGTTGTATTCGGCCAGCTGGTTCCAGTTCCAGTAGGTGCTCTGGCTGGTACCGTTATCCAGCGCGGCAGTAGCGTTGATCGCCCAGCCAATTGCATATACCGGTTGGAAAAAAGTGGAGTTGCCGTAACCTATGTTCGTGTTGAACGAGCTTCTCAGTACAAGGCCTTTGGCTACGTTAATGCCAAGGTTCAGCCCACCAAGGAACTGCTTTTTTGTATTGTTGTTGGTTGTCAGGTTGGAAATAGCAATGGGATTAACCGGTGAAAACTGGTGTGCGGGATTTGAAAGATCACCGCCGCCCCAGCTTCCATTGAGATTGGTGACCGGCACCTCGGGACTCAGCTGGATAGCACTGGTGATAAGTCCGTTCTGGCCAGCTGTAATCACTTCATTGGTCTGGTTGAAACTAAGATTCGCGCCGATACTGATCCACTCCCTCGGTTTGTTATCGAGGTTGACACGGAAGCTGTAACGGTCGAACCCCGAGCCCACCGCAACCCCATCCTGCTTCAGGTATTCACCCGACATATAATACGTGGTATTGTTGCCCCCGCCACTCAGGCTTAACTGGTGTTTCTGCATGGCGGCATTGTTGAATAATTCTTTTTGCCAGTCAGTGCCCGGCCCCAGCAGCGACGGATCCAGCAGGTTGCCGATCACATTACCACCGGCAATTGCCTTATAACCAATCTGCATTTCTGCATACTGGCGAAGATCCATCACGTCAATCCGTTCGGGCGGCGTCTGCAGGTTATACTGGTAGCCATAGTTCAACCGTGCTTCACCGCTTTTACCCCGCTTGGTGGTAATCAGGATTACCCCGTTAGTAGCACGCGAACCATATATTGCGGTAGCCGAAGGGCCTTGCAGTATCTGCATGTCTTCGATATCGGCGGGGTTCAGGCCAGCCAGGTTATTGGAAGCATTGGCAGATCCGTTACCCGGAAGCTGCACACCATCTATTACATACAGCGGCTCGGTGTTTCCGGTAATAGAGCTGATACCGCGGATATTTACAGAAATGCCGCCACCGGGTTGGCCTGAGTTCTGTGTAACATACACACCAGCCGCACGACCCTGCAATGCCTGTTCTACTGTCGTGTTAACCGTTCGCTCGATGTCTTTTGAATTAATGGAGGTCTGCGCAGTGGTAAGATTCGCCTTTCGGGCCTTGCCATAACCAACAACTACCACATCACCGAGGGTTGCGGCATTGCCGGTCAATGTGATGGTAACCGTATTGCCTTTACCGAGCTGGACTTCGCGGGTATCGCTGCCAACATAACTCACAATGAGTGTCTGCGCAGTGGCAGGTATGGTAATGGTAAACGCACCAAGGCTGTCGGTACTGGTCGTGAGGCCGGCATTTTTGACGGAAATGGTGGCACCGGCAAGAGGCGATCCGTTGTCACCAAGAACACGGCCGGTAATAGTTCGCGCCTGCGACCAGGAAGTTTGAAAGAGGAGGACGAGCGTGAAGAGAAGCAGTCCCTTCCGGAGTACTTTTTTAATCATATGGCTAGCTTAGTTGAAGAAATGAAATTATGGGAATCTTTCTTCCAGCGATTGTACTTTCTTATCCATTGGTTATAGATTTTAACCTTAAAAAAAATTAATGATTGCTGTGCCGGCCACGACAGGCTTGTATGATAGTTCTTCTTTATATCCAGGTGTTGGCCCTGCATCAGCAATACTATCTTACCTTGCTACGTATGGACCAGCCTGATCATTCAGGACGGACCCGCAATAATACCGGGGGACCAATCCCTGGTGAAGTCATACTGATCTGAAAAAGGAATTCTTTACCGGGAATAGTATTTATTTAGCAGTTTATAATACGAATTCGGCGGATTCCATTGGTTGATTGGTACAATAGCACGAAGGGAGGATATTTGACGCAGCTCTGTCTTTAACTTATATCTATAGAATACTTTTTTAAATCGAATGCCTGTTATGCGAATAGCTTTTTTGATCAATGCCCTGTTAGCCGGTATGCTGTCCATGGCCCAACCAGTTAGCCAGAACGGCAAATTGAACGTCAGCGGTACCCAGTTAGTGAATGAAAAGGGCGAACCACTGGTGCTTCGTGGAATGAGTTTCGGATGGCATAATTTCTGGCCGAGATTCTATAATAAAGGGGCAGTGCAATGGCTTGCAAATGACTGGAAGGCGACGGTGGTGCGTGCTGCCATGGGTATTGAACCAGATCGGGGCTACCTGAAAGACCCGGCGGGTTCGCAGGCAAAAATAGAAGCGGTGGTCGATGCCGCCATTGAAGCGGGCATTTATGTGATAATTGACTGGCACAGTCATAATATCCAGACCGAAGAGGCAAGGAAGTTTTTTTCTGCAATGGCAACCAGATACGGCAAATACCCCAATGTTATTTATGAGATTTTCAATGAGCCCGACGAAGAGAGCTGGGAAGATGTAAAGACTTACTCCGTTGAAGTCATCAAGGCTATCAGGGCGGTTGATCCGGATAATATAATACTGGTTGGCAGCCCGCACTGGGATCAGGACATACATATCGTGGCTGACGACCCGTTGCAGGGCTACACCAATATCATGTATACCGTTCATTTTTACGCCGCAACGCATAAGCAGCAGTTACGCGACAGGTGCGACTATGCGTTAAAAAAAGGTATTCCGGTTTTCATATCAGAATCGGCCGGCATGGAAGCAACGGGCGACGGTCCGGTCAATGAGGAAGAATGGATGCGTTGGATCGACTGGTGCGAAACCAATGGCGTCAGTTGGGTTACGTGGTCCCTGTCGGACAAAAATGAAACCTGTTCCGTGCTTACAAAGAAAGCAGGTTCAGCAGGTGGATGGAAAGAACAAGAAATAAAACCTTCGGGTAAAAAAGCCAGGCAATTGTTACGCCAGTACTATTTCAAGGATAATCAAACAGACGGTACAAAATGAGAAAGAATTTAATACGGTTAATTATTCCCCTGGTTATCCTGCTTACAGGATGTGCGGGGCGCGGCCAATCCGGTTCCCCTGCCGGGGATATTTTACCTGCGTCAGCCATGCATGCTTTTGGAAGGACTGCTT
>SDZZ01000468.1 GCA_004173255.1 Chitinophagaceae bacterium
GTATATGTTCAAAAAGTACCTGGGAAGAAAGGAGAATTTTCCTGAAAGCAGGAACAGGTAGGAGTCGTATAATTCCATTATATCGCTGTGTTCCGGATTACAGTATCCGTCACGTTTTCAAAAGGACAGCTTTCTTTCATCAATTTTAGTAAGATGTTTAATCGCATAGTTTTGATTTTCAGGAATGGTTTCCTGGGCTTATTGTATCTGACAGGGTTATCGTGTTGTTTTCTCCAGGGGTGTGACGACAGGCGGCCTGCTCTTGAGAACCGTATTGTCCAGCTTGAGGAGCGAATCACCAAGCTTGAATCCCAGATAGCGAAATATCGGTCAGCAGTGACATCGGAGCCAGGGGCATCCGAGCCTGGGCAGGGAATAATATCCGGCGGTGTAGGGGTTGAAGGAAGTAGTGACGGGCACCAAAAGAACTATGACTCACATAGCGGGCGGTGTCTGGGAACAACCAAAAAAGGAAAACAATGTAAAAGGATGGCCCGTTCAGCATCAAATTACTGCTGGCAACACATTAAATAGGGTCAGACATCATAGAATAACACTGTTGGCAGCAGATGATATTTTGCTACTCTTCTTCTTCAGCAGCTTTCAGCAGTTTTATAAACCGATCACCTTGTTCTTTCGTTTTTATGATTTGATGCAGTGATGATCTACCCACTGTTCGAAGGGGCTTTTCATTTGTTGGCTTTACACTCTTTTTAAGTTGTTCTATCAGTTCAAGTATTTCTTTGTCCATGGTTAAATTTACAATTTTTAGAGGATTTAGGTATAGGGAATGGAGATCGGTCAGAATGATCTCGTTGGTATTTAAAAACCGGACTTTCGAATAACGCAGTTTTGAAGTCCGGATTGATATCCCTGATTTCATAGACATTTTTAAAATCCACATTACTTCCCATATGTTTTATATAAGGAAACAAAGTTCCGCAGAAGATTGTATGTCATAACGATGATTACAACATCAGTTGAGTTTTTTTCCTTAGAAACTGTGATGAAATCCTCCATGCTACCAGGTTTTGCCGGCAATGAAAAAGCCGGGTACCCTCTGGCTACCCGGCTTCTTCACTTCATCCGAATTATTTTTTCACTTTCACCGGCGCCACTGGTTCGGCCATCTTCTTCGGCGGATTCTTTTTCAATTCATCCAGCGCAATCTGTATAGCTTTCTCCAATTGCGGGTCATGCCCGGCAATTACATCTGCCGGCCATTGCTCTACTTCCACGTCTGGTGGCGTTCCCACATTTTCGATACCAAATCCCTTCTCATCATAAAACGCCACGTTCGGTGCAGTAACGCTGCCGCCGTCGATAAACTCCGGGAAGCCAAGTATTCCAACCAGTCCACCCCAGGTGGTCTTTCCAACCAGCGTACCGAGTTTCGCCTGGCGGAAAAGGTACGGCAGGTAATCACCACCTGACCCTGCTGTTTCATCTATCAGCATCACCTTTGGTCCCTGGATGGATGCGTTTGGCGCTTTCTGGTCGCGGCCATAGCGGTACCTCCAGTACGATTGTACCGGACGTTTCAGCAGGTCGATGTAGTAATCGGCTAATTGTCCACCACCATTGAACCGTTCGTCGATGATAATGGCTGCGCGATCAGCCTGCGGAAAAAAATACCTTTTAAAATATTCGTGACCCTGGCCCTGTGTGTTGGGAACATAAACATAGGCAACCTGTCCATTGGTGGCTTCTGTTACTTTTTTCAGGTTGCCTTCCACCCAGTCGCGGTTGCGTAATGCGCCTTCATTGCCAACAGGTACCACCTTCACCAGGCGGGCATTTGCTCCGTCCGGAGACGTGGCAAGTTTCAGTGTAACAATTTTCCCGGCTGTGTTTTCAAAGAAGCTATAGAAATTTTTATCCGCCGTTACCTCGGTTCCGTTTACCTCCAGTATATAGTCGCCTACACGCGCGTCAACTCCGGGTTCGGTCAGGGGCGAACGCAAATCAGGTGTCCAGTTAAGTCCGCCGTAAATCTTTGTAATCCGGTACCTGTTGTTTTTCGTTTCATAATCAGCACCCAGCAAACCACCCGGAACAGGGTCCGTGTCGGGCTTCGTACTCATTCCAAAATCAAGGAAGTGGTGTCCGACCGACAGCTCACTGAACATCCATTGCAGCACTTTATAAAGGTCACTGGATGTGGTTAGGTCGGGCAACATCACTTCATACTTCTTTTTCATACCAACCCAATCTACCCCATGCATTTTCGGGTCGTAGAAAAAATCACGGTTTACGCGCCATGACTCATAGAAAATATTCTTCCATTCATCCGCCGGGGAAATTTTTACTTCGATAGCCCCGGTATTCACAAACGCATCTCCTCCCGGTTTCTGGCCGGTTACCGTCGTTGCCCATCTTCCGTTGGTAGCGTACAACATTTTCTCGCCCTTGGCGGCAATCATAAAGCCATCGGTCGGCATCAGGGTTTCGTCGTCGCGTTTTTTAAGGTCATACTTGTGCAGCATAGTCGGGCTGGATGCATGCGGGGCTGCGGCGAGATAAAACAACTCGCCTTCCTTTACCAGCGCGAGTGAACGGTAGCGCCCCTGCGGTATCGGAAGGGGGACAATCCTATTCTGGATCCCGTCCCAATCAATGATCAATCGGCCCTTGGTAGTATCGGCTTTGGCGGTTGGTTTTGCCGGAACTGTATCCTTCAGCACTTCCTCCAGGTCATTTTCCTTTGCAAATGGCGATGCGACCTTTTTCTGCAACGTCACCAGGTAAATGTAATTCGTTTGTTCCATGTCATTGTTGGACTGATCAAACCAGTTCACCACCGGACCCGCATCAGTACTGGCTATCAGGTACAGGTATTTACCGGAAGGATCAAAAACCGGCTCACTTACATTGGATAGCCCATCCGTAACCGGATATGATTTGCCTTCACCCACCGAGTAAATAAACGCCCGCTCAAAGTTGGTATGGGTAAGGATTGTATATGAAATGAGGTTACCATCGAAGGACCAGGAGCCGAAAAGTTCCCGGAAACTATCAGGACCGTAATGTTCATCCGTGGCAATCTTAACCGTTTTGCCGGTTGCGATGTCGGTTAAATAAAGTGAACGACCGTTGTCAACGTAAACTACTTTTTTACTATCGGGCGACCAGTGCAGTTTTGCATAAAAACCAGATCCGGTTAACGGGATACTCTTTGCTTCCCCGCTGCCATCCTGGTTCCGTACATGCAAAGTATATTCACCTGATGCATCGCTGAAATACGCGAAGGACTTGCCGTTCGGTGACCACGCCGGTTCACGTTCGTGCACGCCGGGTGTGTTGGTCAGGTTAACCACATCGCCTTTCTGCGTAGGTACGGTAACAATCTCCCCGCGG
>SDZZ01000067.1 GCA_004173255.1 Chitinophagaceae bacterium
ATCATCTGCGTCAACAAACCCGGCAGCCCGTATGGAAGCCTGTCGCCCATGAGCAACAATCCGGAAACCGGACATCCCTACTATCACGATTTTCCCCTTTTTACCATCCGCGATATCATCCGCAGTTTCCAGTTGCTGAAAAATAACCTGGGTATAAAAGAAGTACTGGTTGCACTTGGCGGCAGCACCGGTGGTATGCAACTGCTCGAATGGGCCATCATGGAACCAGAGCTTTTTCGCCATATCGTTCCTATCGTAACCAATGCTGCCCTGTCGCCCTGGGCCATTGCGTTCAATGCATCGCAACGTATGGCCATCGAGGCCGACGGCACCTGGCTGGAACAGCGGCCCGATGCAGGCCAGAAAGGACTTGCGGCTGCACGATCCATCGCGCTGTTGTCGTACCGTCATTATAACGGTTATGATATTACCCAGCCCCGCGGCAAAAGCTTTGTTTCATTGTCGCCCGAAACCGCCTTTGCAGCGGATAACTACCAGCGCTACCAGGGACTGAAACTCGTCAACCGTTTCAACGTGATCTCCTACTACCGGCTCACCCAGACGATGGACAGCCATGATGTAGGTCGTAACCGCGACGGTGGTGTGGAAGGCGCATTGAAAAAAATCACTGCAAGGACACTGGTGATCGGGATAAAATCGGATGTACTGTATCCGATCAGCGAACAGGAATACCTGCGCGACCAGATTAACGGTGCCGAACTTTTATCCATCGCCAGCGACTTCGGACACGATGGGTTCCTGCTGGAATACGAAAAAATTGAACAGGCCCTGTCGGTATTTATCGATGCCCGTTCATCCAACAACTTAAAAATGGTCAACTGACCCTGATATAAACATGGAAACACATAAACGGTTAACGATCGGACTTTTCGGATTTGGTGTAGTGGGCGAAGGGCTTTTCAAGGTCCTGCAACAAACCCCTTCTTTAAACGCCACATTGAAAAAGGTTTGTATAAAAAACCCTGCTAAAAAAAGAAACGCGCCTGCGGCATTGTTCACCACCGACCGTGACCTGCTGCTCAATGACCCTGAAATCAATGTAATCGTGGAAGTGATCGATGACTCCGAAGCTGCATTCGGCATTGTGACCACCGCACTGAATAACGGGAAAGATGTAGTCAGCGCAAGCAAAAAAATGATTGCAGAACACCTCCACGAATTACTGGAGCTGCAGTCAGCAACCGGCCGGTCATTCCTGTACGAAGCCGCCGCCTGTGCGTCGATCCCGGTGATCCGCAACCTGGAAGAATATTATGACAACGACCTGCTGCATTCAATCAAGGCCATTGTTAACGGTTCCACCAATTACATCCTCACCAAAATGTTCGAGGACGGCATCGATTTCAAACAGGCATTGATCCAGGCCCAGCAGCTGGGCTTTGCAGAAAGTAATCCCAAACTGGATGTGGAGGGATATGATGCGGTGAATAAATGGACCTTCCTGCTGACACATGCTTACGGTATTACCGAAGCACCGGAAAATATCCTGTTCAATGGCATTGCCCAGATCCATGGCAGTGACGCAGTGATTGCCCGCGAAAAAAACCAGCAGATCAAGCTGGTGGCCCAGGCCAAGAAACTGCAGAATGGCAAGGTAGCTGCATTTGTACTGCCGCAGTTTGTAACAGCCAGCGACCATCTTTCATTTGTCAAAAATGAATACAACGGGGTGGTGATCGAGAGCGGGTTTGCAGACAAACAATTTTTCTATGGTAAAGGAGCCGGCAGCCTGCCTACCGCCTCGGCTGTACTCAGCGATATTTCTGCCCTTCGATACCAGTACCGCTACGAATACAAAAAACTATATCACCACGAGCCGGCGCAACTGAGCACCGACCTGTACCTGCGGGTATATGTCAGTTTTGATAACCTGGCCCTGGTGCCCCGCGAACGCTTCGAATGGATCGAGGAGTGGCATGCACTGGAAGAAAGGAAATACCTGGTGGGTGTCATTGCCTTCTCGGAACTGAAGAACAACAGCTGGTGGAAAGAAAATAATACTTCCCTGATCGTTACCGCCGATCCCATCATCGAAGATGTGGAGATCCGGAAACTGAAAAAGAAAAGCCTGGAGCTGGCTGGGATCAGTTAATTCATGGATGGCGCAACTTGCCTGCATTGATTGACAAACTGGCCGGACCTGCATTCGCAGAGTAGCGGGGCATTCCGGTTTCGATTGAAGTAACCGGCCGGTCGTGCATTGATTGAGTAACAAGCCAGTCGTATAATTGATCGAAGCAACGGGCCAGTGCTGCATACTGCAGGACTGGCTTTTTGTTTTTCAAGCCCTGAAAGGCGTTACCTTCGCCACTTCAACAGCCTGACCGGCTTACCCAGAATTTAATACTATGAAGGAATTATCCGTTGTCATTACGGTAATGAATGAAAAGGAAAACATTGCGCCGTTGATCTCTGCAATCGATGCCGCACTCAACGGCATCGACTACGAAGTGATCTTTGTCGATGATGGTTCAACCGATAAAACCCAGCAGGAAATCCGCCAGCATGCAACAGACCGGATTTACCTGGTCGAGCTTCGCCGCAACTACGGGCAAAGTACCGCCATGACTGCCGGTATTGATCACGCCACCGGAAAGTATATTGCCCTGCTGGATGGTGATTTGCAGAATGATCCATCCGACATACCCTCGATGCTGGAAAAACTGATTGCCGAAGACTGGGACGTGGTGGCTGGTAATCGCAAAAACCGGAAGGACGGTGCCCTGCTCCGGAAGATCCCTTCGGGCATTGCCAATGCCATCATCCGACGGATGACCGGTGTTTATATAAAGGACTATGGCTGTACCCTGAAAGTTTTTAAACGGGAAATTGCGGAAGACCTGGGCATCTATGGTGAAATGCACCGCTTTATCCCGGTGCTGGCCAAACTACAGGGAGCCAATATCACACAGGTGGATGTAAAACACCATGCGCGTTTGCATGGCAAATCGAAATATGGTCTCAACCGCACATTCAAGGTGATGGCCGACCTCATCACCATCATCTTTTTCCGGAAATATATCCAGAAGCCAATGCACCTGTTTGGCACGATGGGTTTTGTGGCGTTTGGCATCGGACTCCTCATCAATCTTTACCTGCTGGTCTTAAAAATACTGGGACACGACATCTGGGGTAAACCATTGCTGATCCTTGGGCTGATCTTCCTGCTCGGCGGGATCCAGCTGATCACGATCGGGATCCTTACAGAAGTGAGCATCCGCAATTACTTTGAAGGCTCGGGAAGGAAAACATACCAGGTAAGGAGATTAATACATGGCCAACAGGAAATTCCTAAACACACTTAAACTTGCGGGCAAAACCGCGTTCACCGCATTGCTGGTGTACCTGGTGTTCCAGAAAATTGACCTGGATACCGTTGGGCGTACCATCGGCCACAGCAAGCCACTATGGCTGGTGCTGGCCTTCTGCCTTTATGCGCTTTCACAGGCGGTTTCTTCGTGGCGGCTGTACGGGTTATTGAATGTAATGGGACTGCCGGTAAAATTTGGCTTCAACCTCCGGCTGTACCAGCTGGGTATGTTTTACAATGTGTTCCTGCCAGGCGGCATAGGCGGCGATGGATACAAACTGTATTTACTCAAAAAGAAATTTGGCACCTCCACCAAAACGTTGCTGATGGGTTTCCTGTTCGACCGCGCCAGCGGGCTGTGGGCCATTACCATCCTTGCTGCAGCCGCTGTCTTTTTTTTACCTGTGCTGCGGATCGCTGCATGGTGGCCCGTTGCTTACATGGTTGCAGCACTCGTTGCTTTTTATTTTGCCTGGCGCTTATTGTTTAAAAAATATCTCCGGTATTTTACTACGGCCATTTCGCGCGCGCTGCTGGTGCAATCGATCCAGTGCGTGGCCATGGTCTGCATCCTGAACGGATTGCAGCTGCAGGGAAATTATCTTCCCTATATTTTCAGTTTCCTGTTGTCGACCATTGCCACTGTGTTGCCGGTGAGTGTGGGTGGACTGGGCCTGCGGGAATATGTAATGGTTCAGTTGTCCCCGATCCTGCTGCTTGATCAAACGACTGCTGTATCTGCCAGTTTCTGCTTTTATATTATTTCAACGATGGCCGCATTGCCGGGCATCTGGTTCGTGTACCGGTCGAAGGAATTTACCAGCAGGGCGGAAATAGAAAAGGAAAAAGAATTGTTGGTGTGATCCCTACGGGATGACAACGATCCCTACGGGATCTCGCCCTGTCATCCCGCAGGACCTTGTCATCCTGCAGGACCTTGTTATCCCGCAGCGACCTTGTCATCCCGTAGGGACCTTGTCATCCTGTAGGGACTTGTCATCCCGCAGGGACCTTGTCATCCCTCAGGGACCTCGTCATCCCGCAGGGACCTTGTCATCCCGCAGGGACCTTGTCATCCCGTAGGGACCTCGTCATCCCGCAGGGACCTTGTCATCCCGTAGGGACCTCGTCATCCCGCAGGACCTTGTCATCCCGCAGGGACCTTGTCATCCCGCAAGGAACTTGTCATCCCGCAGGGACCTTGTCGTCCCGTAGGGACCTTGTCGTCCCGCAGGGACCTTGTCATCCCGCAGGGACCTTGTCATCCCGCAGGGACTTGTCATCCCGCAGGGACCTTGTCATCCCGTAGGGCCCCCTTCCATTCCCTGAAATCTTTTAGCCAGAGATAAAACGCTGCCAGGCCATCTTTCAGTTTTGTAGAGGGCGAATAACCCAGTAAACGTTTGGCCTTACTGATATCCGCATAAGTGGCCGGCACATCGCCCGGCTGCTCGGGCTGGCGGTCAATGATCGCCTTTTTACCACAGGTTTCCTCTACGGCCGTAATCAGTTCCTGCAGCGACACTACATGGTGGTTACCAATATTAATGATCTCATAAAAAGACTGGTCGTAGTTGACGGCCGAAATAATACCGCTGACAATATCATCCACGTACGTGTAGTCGCGGCTGGTGCTGCCATCGCCATACACGGGGATCGGTTGCCCGTCCATGATGGAACGGAAAAATTTATGGATAGCCAGGTCGGGGCGTTGCCCCGGACCGTATACGGTGAAAAAACGAAGGGCAACAAAACGGATCTTATACAGGTGGCTGTACACATGCCCGAGCATTTCACCACTGAATTTGGAAGCGGCATAGGGGCTGATCGGAAGCAACGCTTCGGTTTCGGTCCACGGAAGGTGTTGGTTCACCCCGTATACGCTGGAGGAAGAAGCAAAAACGAACTGGGTGATGTTGCGGTTATTGGCAAACTCAAGCAGTGCCTGCGTTCCGCCATTGTTTACCTCATGGTACAACACAGGATCCTTGATGCTTGGACGCACACCGGCTTTGGCAGCCAGATGGATAATACAGCAGGGTTCTTCCGTAATGGTTTGCAGCAGGGCCGCGTCGCGGATATCCCCTTCCAGCAGGTTAAAGCGGGGATGATTGATTAAAGGCAGCAGGTTGTACCGCTTCTGGTCGCGATCGTAAAACGGGTCAAAGTTATCGATGCCCGTTACCGATACGTCATCCTCGTGCAGTAATTTTTTCACCAGGTTACTTCCAATAAATCCAGCAGCACCCGTTACCAGAAAATGCCTCATAGCTCAGCTTTAAAGGGCGAAGTTAGGTAACCGGTCCAGATTAACCCAGATCGATATTGGTGTTGTCCCCGATGTTGAGTGTGCGGGTTTCGCCCTTCAGCCCGGTATCACTACCGATAATAGAAGCTTCCAGCACGATGTCGACCAGGTTGGAAAATGAACCAATGATGGAGTTGCGGATGATCGAATCATTCACCTTGGTGTTTTCACCGATACTCACATTGGGACCTATGATGGAGTTGGTGATTTCGCAGCCCT
This sequence comes from Chitinophagaceae bacterium, assembly GCA_004173255.1. GTDB lineage: Bacteria > Bacteroidota > Bacteroidia > Chitinophagales > Chitinophagaceae > JBEVJC01. The sequence continues at coordinate 5,859 of SDZZ01000067.1, forward strand.
TGCCAATGCTGACGGGTTGTATAATCACCGTGTTCTCATAACTGTCGACCGGATGTCGGGGGCCAAATTTTTTAAGCAGGGTGGCATTGGAATCGAGCAGCGTTTCCTTACGGCCGCAGTCGAACCAGCTTTCCACTTTAAATGGTTTGATCTTTACGCCCATCTGCAGCATGCAGTCGAGCGCGTCGGTAAGACTATACTCACCATGTGTGCGAAGGCCCTGCAGGTAATTATTCTCCAGGCATTCGAACAGCTGGTCACTTTCCTTGATCTTGTAAATGCCCACCAGGGCCAGGTTTGATTTTGGGATCTGCGGCTTTTCGACCACATGGCTCACAAAGCCATGATCGTCCAGTTCAGCCACCCCGAAATCGCGCGGGTCGTCCACTTTTTTTACACCAACCATGGAGCAGGGGCTATTCACCACATCATTGATATCGTATTCACAGATGGTATCGCCCAGCACCACCATCACCTCATCATTGTTCACGTACTCGCGCGTGATCTTGATGGCGTGACCAACACCCTGCCGGTCGATCTGCTGGATGTAGTGCGCCTGCAATTCGGGATATTCCGCTTTCACGTAATCCCGGATCTTGTCGCCAAGATAGCCTACTATAAATATGAATTCATGGATCCCTGCCTCGCGCATCTGGTCAATGATGATGCTGAGGACCGTTTTCCCTGCCAGGGGGATCAATGCTTTTGGTTGAGTATAACTGTGAGGTCGCAACCTTGTGCCTGCGCCCGCTACCGGAATGATTGCCTTCATGCCCTGACCCCTTTTGAAAGAATTTGATTGTGGAACATATACAGCAAACGAAAGTAGGTATTTTGGACCAAACAAAAATCGGGGTTACAAGCACAATCCTAACCCCCACTAGCCTATTTTTGCTGGCTCAAAGCCGCTTTTACCCACGGCAGAGCGGTTTAAGCATTATTAAACCATTTTATATTTTCAAATACCCTTACGGGTGGTTCGTTATGAAAAAAGACTCACAGGTTTTCGACCTGATCGACCAGGAACTCGACCGCCAGCGACATGGCATCGAGCTCATCGCATCAGAAAATTTCACCTCCCTCCCGGTAATGCAGGCAATGGGCACCGTGCCTACCAATAAGTATGCAGAAGGGTATCCCGGCAAACGCTACTATGGCGGATGTGAAATTGTGGACCAGATCGAGACCATCGCCATCGATCGCCTGAAGCAGGTGTTCAATGCGAGCTGGGCGAATGTGCAGCCACATAGCGGCGCTTCGGCTAATGCAGCCGTATTCCTGGCGGTGGTAAAACCGGGTGACAAAATCCTTGGACTCGACCTCAGCATGGGTGGTCACCTCACACATGGCAGCCCGGCCAACTTCAGCGGTAAAAACTACCACGCACTTTTTTACGGGGTTAAAAAAGAAACCGGGCTGGTTGACTACGAACAACTGGAGTCCATTGCACTGAGCGAAAAACCAAAAATGATTATCTGCGGTGCGTCGGCGTACAGCCGCGACTGGGACTATAAACGCATCCGTGAAGTGGCGGATAAAATCGGCGCCATCGTGTTTGCGGATATCGCACACCCGGCCGGACTGATTGCAAAAGGTTTACTAAACGATCCGTTCGACCATTGCCATATCGTTTCTTCCACTACACATAAAACTTTACGCGGACCGCGTGGTGGTATCATTATGCTGCGCCACGACTTCGAAAATACCTGGGGCGTAAAGGATCCGAAAGGGAACCTGCGCACCATGAGCCAGCTGCTCGACCTCGCCGTGTTCCCGGGAACACAGGGTGGTCCGCTGGAACATGTGATCGCTGCCAAAGCCGTATCATTTGGCGAAATACTTTCCGACGAATTCACTGGTTATGCAAAACAGGTAATCTCCAATGCACAGGCCATGGCAAAGGCACTGAACAGCCGCGGGTACGACCTCATCAGCAACGGCACCGACAACCACCTGATGCTGATTGACCTTCGTAATAAAAACCTTACCGGTAAAAAAGCACAGGAAACACTGGACAAAGCCCATATCACCCTGAACAAAAATGCCGTTCCGTTTGATGATAAATCACCGTTTGTCACTTCCGGGATCCGTGTTGGTGTTCCAGCCGTCACTACCCGGGGGATGAAGGAAGCGGATATGGAAACAGTAGTGTCCATGATCGATAAAGTGCTGATGAATGCCGATGATGAAAAGACCATCGCCGATGTTCGCAGCGATGTGAAAACATTTATGAAGTCATTCCCGTTATATCCTGAACTGTGATCCGGAATAACTGACAGCTGACCGGACAGGCCTGGTAGCTGCAGATGGAAGGGACAAAAACACTGACTATTTTTTAACGAGATAAACGAGCTCTATGATCCAGCGCCAGCAGACCCTCTGGCTGCTCCTTGCAGCAGCAGCGGCTTTTTTTACTTTCCAGTTCCCGTTTTACACCGGTGACTACCTGGAAAATAATATTAACCAGTTCAAGGAACTGGAAGCGGGCAGCAACCTTTTCCTGCTGATCCTTACCGGACTGGCGTTGGTGTTGGCCGCGGTCACCATCTTCCTGTTCAAGGACCGGAAAACGCAACTGAAGCTGGCCATTGCCGGCCTTATTGTTTCGATTGTGATCCTCGTTCTTTATTTTGTGGAAACAGGCAAATTTGTGAAAGGTAATTTCGCCCTCACCTGCATTTTTGCATTTGCCATCTTTATTGGTTTTGTAATGGCCATCCGCGGTATTGTCAAAGATGAACGCCTGGTAAAGAGCCTGGATAAACTGCGGTAAACGCTTGTTTATTCGGCCAGCAATTGTTTTAATCTCTCCGTAAGCTTTTCCGCATCGGGCAGCATTGTTTTTTCCAGCACTACATTCATGGGTACTGCCGGCAGGTTCATGGCTCCCATCACTTCCACGGCCGCATCGAGCGAATGGAAGCAGGCCTTTGAAATACGTGCTGCGAGCGCCTCTGCGAAAGAATTATTCTGCTGCTCTTCCGTTAACACCAGGCATTTGCCATGAAGTTTTACCCGCTGGTAAATAAACGCTTCATCAAGCGGATACAGTGTGCGCAGGTCCACCACTTCTATTTCACCGTTAAAATTCCTGGCAGCATTCAGTGCCCAGTGTACTCCCATACCATAGGTGATTACCACGCAGGTGTTACCGCTTTCGAGCAGGTCATCCGCAGCGGGAAGCGTCGTGATCGCTTTACCCAGTGGCAGGATGTAATCTGCCCCCGGTTCAATCCTTTTGGCATCATCGGTGCCCGGCACCTTGCTCCAGTAAAGTCCTTTATGTTCCAGCATCACTACCGGATTGCCATCGAGCACTGCCGCCTTCATCAGGCCTTTCATATCCGCGGCATTGGAGGGGTAAACAACCTTGATGCCTTTGATGGACAGCAGGGTTGTTTCCACGTTGCCGCTATGATAGGGACCACCTCCACCATAGGCACCGACCGGTACACGGAGTACCATGCCTACCGGGAATTTTCCGCAGGAGAGGTAACAGCTTTTTGAGATTTCCGTTACCAGCTGGTTGAACCCCGGGTACAGGTAATCGCCAAACTGCACTTCCACAATCGGGCGGATGCCCATGGCATTGAGGCCAACCGTTGATCCCACTATGTACGCCTCCTGGATGGCCGTATTGAACACCCGGTGCTCACCAAATTGTGAAGCAAGGGTGGCCGTTTCCCTGAAAACCCCGCCCAGCAATTGTCCCACGTCCTGCCCGTACAGCACAATCTCCGGATGCGTCTCCATCATTTCCCTGATGGCAAACAACGCTGCGTCCACCATCATGATCTTTGATGCGCCTGCTGGCTGGCGGTCACCCGTTTCTTCCAGTATGGTCACCGGTTTAAATACATGGTCGGCCGTAGTGGCGGCCTCGGGTTCCGGCCCGGCAACGGCCCTTTCAAAATCGTCATTCACCAGTTGCGATGCTGCCTGTTCAATTTCCAGGAGCTGCGCAGCACTGGTTCCTGATTCAATTAATTTTTTATGGAGAAGCGGAAGGGGATCTGATTGTGAATGGGAAGCGAGGTCTGCCTCGGTACGGTAAAATTCCTTGCGTACCCCGCTGGTATGGTGGCCAAGCAGTGGCACGGTTGCGTGTACCAGCCACGGTTTACCTTCGGCCCGTACCTTGCTGATCACATCGGCCATGGTGTTGTAAGATGCTTCGAAGTCGGCCCCGTTGACCTGTACCCGGTTCAGCCCGTTGAATCCACCTGCATATTCATAGGCGTTCATGGCGCGGGCTTCGCGGCTGCTTACACTGATACCCCATTCATTGTCCTGCACCAGGTAAATGATGGGCAGTTGTTTAAGCACGGCAAACTGTAATGCTTCGCTTACTTCCCCTTCGGTAAAGCTGGCATCGCCCATGGAGCAAAGCACCACCGGCGACTGGCCATCCGCGCCCCGCCTGATCTTTGAAGGATCCATTTTTTCCCAGTAGCGGATGCCCTGTGCAATGCCGGTGGTAGGGATGGCCTGCATACCGGTTGCACTGCTCTGGTGTATAATGGTTGGTTTATCCGCCCCGCGGTAATTGGGATGGTTATAGTATTCCCTACCGCCGGAAAAAGGGTCGCCTGCCTTGGCGAGTAACTGCAACATCAGCTGGTAGGGGGTGAAGCCAAGACCGAGCAGGAGACTTTCGTCGCGGTAATAAGGGCTTACAAAATCATGTGGTAACAGATTGAATGCGGCTGCCAGCTGGATTGCTTCGTGCCCGCGGGAGGTGGAATGTACATAGCGGCAGGTACTGCGGTTAGCTTCGTACAGGGCCGACATGGCTTTTACCCTGCACATCATTTCATAGGCTTTAATCAGGATCGGCTGGTCGCTCATGCAATACAAACAATTGTTAGTTGCAAATGTAGGGGATGTATGCCTCAAAAAGAAATGGCCACCCGGAGGTGGCCACTATAAGCAATTGGTCAGGTAGTTATTTTATTTCAAGTTTGAACATACTTACTTCTTCCATGAATCCTTCCAGTTCGTCACCCACCACTACTTCCCCTACCCCGGCTGGTGTGCCGGTGAAGATGACATCACCGATATTGACCGAAAAGAAATTGGAGATATAGGAAACGATACTGTCGAAGCTGTGAAGCATCAGGCTGGAATTGCCTTTCTGCACCATTTCCTTGTTTTTATATAAGCCGAAGTTGATCTCTTTCTTGTTTTTGATCTCCGGCAGTGGTACCCATTTACCGATGACGGCGGAGTTGTCCCATGACTTTGCTTTTTCCCAGGGAAGGCCTTTTGCCTTCAGTTCATTCTGGATATCGCGGGCAGTGAAGTCGATCCCGGTGGTAATTGCATCGTAATATTTGCCTGCAAACTTTTCCTGGATGTATTTTCCGTTTTTGCTGATCCGGAGTACCAGTTCGGCTTCGTAATGCAGTTCATTTGTGAATTCAGGATAGTAAAAGGGAGTATGCTGCTGGAGCATTGCACTCTTTGGCTTCATGAAAATAACCGGTTCATCCGGGATTTCATTGCCAAGTTCAGAGGCATGTGCCGCATAGTTCCGGCCTACACAAAAGATCTTCATAACAGGGAGGTGTTGTTTAAATACATCGGATACATTTCTAAAGGACTGTTCATCCCATATATTCAGCAAATCAATAAGAAAATCGAAATTTATTTAACGATGGCTGGCTGCTAAAATAGGTAATCAGGTTGACTTATCATAAAGAAAACTGCTTATTATTTAACAGATTCATGGCCGCATTGACACCTTGTGAGGCGAAAACAGTGATGCCTTCGACACAGGCTTCAATTTTCAGGCGAACGATGGGTTCTTCGGCCGGGCGCCACTTTCCGAGCACGAACTCGGCCTGCATGCCCTTGGGGTAATCGTTACCGATGCCGAACCGGATCCTGGGATATTCCATGCTGCCGAGTATTTCCTGGATACTTTTTAGTCCGTTATGCCCCGCATCGCTTCCTGCCGGCCGCACCCTTAATTTATCGAGCGGAATAGCCAGGTCATCCACTATCACCAGGGTGTTGCTGATATCGACCTTCTCTTTGTCCATCCAGTAGCGGACTGCCTTTCCACTAAGGTTCATAAAGGTGGTAGGCATGATGCAGCAGAACTGCTTTCCCTTCCATTTTACGTCGGCTACATAGGCCAGCCGGTCCGACCGGAATGACCCGCCGTGTTTTGCCACAAAGGCCGCTGTTACATCAAACCCTATATTATGGCGGGTATGCGCGTATTCATTACCCGCATTACCCAGTCCGACCACCAGGAACTTCATCAGTAAAAGTTATTTATTTAACCAACAGCTGTTGGCATTTCAAATATAGTTTCTCCTGCCGGTTCCCACCGGCAAAGAAAAACCCGTTCCAACGAATCGGGACGGGTTTTAAAAATTTCAGGTTGAACCTTACTTCTTCGCAGCAGCAGCTGGTGCAGCGGCGGCTTTTGCAGGAGCAGCCTTTGCAGGTGCAGCGCCCTTTGCAGGAGCGGATGCTTCTTCCTGTTTCAGCTGGCGGGTCATCACTACTGAAGCGATCGGAATCCTTGGCGAGTTCTGGATTTCGTAGTTGTCGTACAGTTTCTGTACATCTTCCACGCGGATGTTTCCGTTCAGTTCGAGCTCGTCAATAGCTACTTCAATTGATTCAGCCAGGTGTTTCGGAAGTGCCTTCACTTTCAGCTGGTTGATTTTGGTAACCAGTTTACCACCGTCTTTAACCCCTTTCGAAGTACCGGTAAATCGGATGGGAATGTTGGCAACTACCTTTTTATCTTCTACCAGTTCCAGCAGGTCTACGTGCAGGAGCTTGTCCGTCACTTTGTCAAACTGAAGGTCTTTCAGGATGGTCCTGTAGCTCTTTCCGTCTAACTTGATTTCGGCGACCTGGAACAATGGTGTGTATACCAAAGTTTTGAATGCTGTTGCAGGAGCGGAAAAGTTGATTTCCTGCTCACCCCCGTAAATTACACCGGGCACAAGTTCCTGAGAGCGGAGCTGGCGGGTGGCGGTCTTCCCGAATCCGGTCCTCAGGGTTCCTTCGATTGTAATTGTGTTCATGTTTACTGTTATTGTTTAATAAAAAAATACAAACTTATAAACTGTGCCTGCGCTGCGAATGCACAAAGAGGCTGGTGATACTCTTGTTCTCGAATGCATTCCTGATTGCCACGGCAAACAGTTCGGCTACTGAAATGACCTTGATTTTAGGACTGTCGTTCCTGATGGGTATGGTATCACACACAATCAGTTCTTCCAGTACACTGTTCTCGATATTCTCGTAAGCCTTGCCACTCAGTACCGGGTGCGTGATCAGCGCCCTTACACTGTTGGCTCCTTTTTCCATCATCAACGCCGCACTTTTTGCAAGCGTTCCACCCGTGTCACAGATATCATCGATGATCACGATATCTTTCCCTGTTACATCACCGATCAGCACCATGCTGGAAATCTCGTTTGCACGTTTCCGGTGTTTGTCACAGATTACCATTTCGGCGTTGAAATAGTTGGCAATCTCCCTGATGCGGTTGGTGGCACCCACGTCAGGGGCGGCAAAGGTAAGGTTTTCCAGCTTAAGGTTCTCTATGTAGGGGATAAAAACAGCGTGACTGTCGAGATGGTCCACGGGAATGTCAAAATAACCCTGGATTTGCGGGGCATGCAGGTCCATCGTGATGACACGATCGGCCCCGGCGCTGACCAACATGTTGGCTACCAGCTTACTGCCGATAGCAACGCGTGGCTTGTCCTTCCGGTCCTGGCGTCCGTACCCGTAGTAGGGAAGTACGGCAATGACCTTGTAGGCAGATGCCCGGCGGGCAGCATCGATCATGAGCAGGAGCTCCATGATATTGTCGGCGGGCGAATGGGTGCTTTGCACCAGGAAAACAAAATCGCCACGGATACTTTCGAGGAAAACAGGGCAAATCTCGCCGTCACTGAAACGCTGTATGGCGATCCTTCCCGGTTTTGCGCCATATTTTTTACAGATTTGGTCGGCCAGTTTTTCGGAACTGGTACCGGCAAAGATTTTGGCTGATTGCATAACAGAAGTTCCTCCAGGTTATAAGGCAATGAAGGCCTTGTTTGGAGCGGCGAAGATAATGTTCTCGCCGTTATCATCATAGTTATGCAATAAAAATATTCAATGCCGGAAGCCCTCTTAACGTACTACCACAGCAGCTGAAACAGGAACTGTAAACGGCTGTTGTTTAGATACTTGTGCAGTGCTCTCGTTCGACGATGAATCACCATTAAAACTGTAAAACAGGGATGAGCAGATGAAAATGGACATGAACAGGACAACTACATACATGACCACGAAGAAAAGGATTGGGTGCAGCGCCCCGAAGGAGTTTGATTTGGTTCTCATGATAAAAGACTTTGGTTTTTTCAAAAAAATTGGATCGGAAACGGTTTTGCAATGGGTAAAATCACCTGTTAAATGATTTAATTCTCATTACTGGAGTAAAATTATGGGATAACTTAAAACCATGCAAGCGAAAAAGTACTCGATTAAGCACTGGGCAAAAGATGACAGGCCACGGGAAAAACTACTCGCCCGGGGTGCTGATGTGTTGAGTAATTCAGAGCTGCTGGCGATCCTCATACTGAACGGAAACCGGGACCGGTCGGCCATTGACCTTGCCAAGGACCTGCTGAAACTCGGCAGCGACAATATCAGCCGGCTATCGAAGATGACGGTGCGGGATTATACACAGG
>SDZZ01000469.1 GCA_004173255.1 Chitinophagaceae bacterium
CTGCCGATCACTTCCCTCGGATCAGGAAACACAACCTGGTACTCAGACCGGGCAGAATCATTCATGAGGTGCGTAGCACAATAGGTTCCATCCATCCCCGCTTCAGTAAAAAGGAGCCACTGGCTGCCCGACCGGAAGAGTGCCGGGTACACCCACCCTGCCGCAGAAGGGGAAGCAGCACCGGCAGGAAGATCCTGGAGGTAGTTGTCTTCATAGGCTGGATTGGTTTGTTCGAAGCCGGTTTTTGCCACCTGCATCGGTTGCAGGAACGCACGGGCAGAAGTATCCAGCGCAAAACTTGTTGCTTCACCTGTGACGCCGGTAACACCCTTTCCATGCACTTTATACCGGAATGCCAGTCCGTCGTTGGCCACATGGAATTCAACTTCCAACTGATGTGTATTGCCCGCATTAAATACGATCGTCCTGCGGTTGGCCACATAGTTCACCGACCGCTGCTTGCCGGTGTACAAGCGGTAATTTCCCTTTGTTAAAGTCGATGGGCCGGCTGATTTATAAACCAGCCCGGTAACCAGATCAGCCTCCATCGAATGCAAACCCAGTTTTGAAAAATGAATTACTTCCGCGCCTTCACGCAGTACACGATAACCCGTGGCAGACCCTGACCTTTCCACTACAACGGTTATCTTTTTATCGGGACTGCTGATAACAGCATCCTGCGCCGTGCAATGGGACACAGCCAGCAGTAAAACAGAAACATTCAACAGGCGGCAGGCAATCTTGTACATACCCTAAAATACCAAAAAAAATGACTGCAATCGATTTCAGGAACGATGATTTTTGTCAAATTGACAAAAATAACGTCCCGGATGTGTTTTAAGCGCCTGAAACCCTTTACCAGCATGTATTACGAGCTACTGCCATCCGGCGTGCACCCAAAATGCGTGATAAAAAAAATTTGCCGGATAACCTGAAACCAATAGATTTGAAATCGATTGCATTAAAGTCATAGTTATATGTCCTTACTACTCCTGCATATTCCATTGCTTGAAACCCCTGGTGTCATCGCAGAAGCTGATCACCGTTCCATAAAACTGACTGCCATATGAATCTTAAAACTGCCGTTTTTATATCGGTTACACTTTTCCTCACAGTGTGCACGTATGCACAGCCGCCACGTGGTCCGCAGGTGATTTCGCCCGAGGTGTTGCCCGACCGCAGGCTCGTGTTCCGTTACCTTGCGCCTCAGGCATCCACGGTTACCCTCAATGCTCAATTTGAAAAAGGATCATACCCTATGGTGCGGGATAGTCTTGGTATCTGGAGCGTGACCACCAGTCCCGTCAGGCCGGATATTTATCCATACAGTTTTGTAGTGGATGGAATCACGGTGATGGACCCGGCCAATACCGAATTTTTTCCGAACGAGCGCTTCAAGGCAAGCCTGGTGGACGTACCAGGTCTTACACCGATGATCCATGAAATGAGGGAAGTTCCCCATGGTTCGGTTTCATATGAGTACTATGCTGCGGCCGATGGCACCACCGGAAAGCTGGCGGTTTACCTTCCACCTTCTTATAAGGGAACGGATACCACGCGATACCCGGTATTTTACCTGATCAGCGGAACAACAGACACGGAAGAAACATGGTTCAAGGTTGGCAGGGTCAATGTAATACTCGATAACCTCCTGGCAGAAGGAAAGGTGCGCCCAATGATTGTGGTAATGCCTTATGGCAATGTGATGGCCAGGAAAGCCGAACAGGAATACGGACCCAAACCGGCGGACCCGACAGGAAGGGAAAGCGCTGACGCACTTTCAAGATCGGCCGATTTTGAAAAAGACCTTGTCGGGAATATTCTTCCGTACATCGAGAAAAACTATCGCGTAAATACTGATAAATGGAGCCGGGCTATTGGCGGATTTTCAAGGGGTGGCGGGCAAACGCTGCGTGCCGCATTTGGCAACACCGGCACCTTTGGATCCATTTGTTGTTTCAGCTCCTATCTCAGCACTGACGAAATGGAGAAACGGTACCCTGCTATACTAAGCGATGCAGGGAATACAAACAATCAGTTCCGGCTTTTCTGGATCGGTGTGGGGGTGGATGATTTTCTTTACCCGCCGGCGGTGCAATTTATGAATGAACTGAAGGCAAAAAAAATCCGCTATAAAAGCCTGGTGAGCGCGGGCGGACATACATGGATGAATACAAGGCTGTACCTGGCAGAATGCACGCAACTACTGTTCAAATAATCAAACACATGAAGACACTCCAAATTTTTATAGCACTGCTGGTGTTGAGTGCTCACAGTGTGGTCGCGCAACGGCCACCATCGGTCAGTTCACCAGAAGTCCACACGGACCGCAGTGTCACCTTCCGCTACTATTCCCGCACAGCAAAAAAAGTAATGCTCCGTGGCGAGTTCCTTAAAACACCGGTTGCTCTTACCAGCGATACATCAGGAATCTGGCAGGTCACGGTAAGTGATATCAGGCCGGATATTTACCCGTATAGTTTTATGGTCGACTCAGTTGAACTGGCCGACCCCAACAGCACCCTGATTTTCGCGAACGAGCGGTTCAAACGCAGCCTGGTTGAAGTACCGGGTAACAAACCACTTGTCCATTCATTGCAGGATGTACCCCATGGCAGGATAACCTACCGCTGGTATCAGTCCGGCAACCCCGCAATCACGCGGAGGCTGCTGGTTTATACACCGCCGGGGTTTGACGGCAGCAGGCAGTACCCTGTATTGTATCTCATACATGGCGGTTCTGATACTGAAGAAACCTGGACAAAAGTCGGAAGGGCCAACCTGATTGCGGATAACCTGGTTGCTGCCGGGAAGGCAACGCCCATGATCATTGTGATGCCATATGGCAACGTGCGTCCGAGACCCATGTCCGATTTTACAAAAGAAATGATGACTGACATCATTCCATTTATTGAATCAAACTATCCTGTATTGCCAGGCAGTGCCAGCCGGGCGATAGCCGGGTTTTCGGTTGGGGGCGGACAAACACTCAATATCGCATTCAGCAACCCCGGAAGTTTTGCATGGGTGAGTGCGTATGCGCCTTACACCGAAACGGAAGAATTCCGGAAAAACTTCCGCAACTGGTCACCCGATGCGGCAGCTATTAATTCAGGGATGAAGCTGTTCAGCATCAGCGTAGGCACGGACGATTTCCTGTACGAGCCAGTGAAGAAAAACATCGCAATGTTTAAATCAAAAAAAATCCGGGTTAAATCCTATGTCGTGCCGGGCGGCCATACGTGGATGAACGGGAAACAATACCTGTCAACCACCCTGCAGGAAATTTTCCGCTAAGCTTCCGGCAACAAAAAAAAGAATATGAGAAAAATACAAATAGCAGTCAC
>SDZZ01000068.1 GCA_004173255.1 Chitinophagaceae bacterium
GGGTAATCCGCTATTTTGCTGTTCGGCTGATATATTTATTATACTCTTTCATGATTGCTTCGTAGAACCGGGTACCCAGAATGGCAGCACCCCGATGATTGGGGTGTACATAATCCTGGTTGGCCAGTGCAGGTTTCTGTTTAGCCCAGTCAACGATAGAGTTGGTGCCGCCCATCGTTTCAAACTGGTTGTAAAATGCACTGCCTGTTTCATAGGCCAGTACGGCCTGCACTTTCACGAGCGAGTCGATCCCTACGGCAGATTTATATTCACCGCCATAACGGAAGGCACGGTCGGCCGTGCTGACCAGCACAAAATCCGTTTCAGGGAACGAGCCTTTGATTTTTTTCAGGATCGGTAACATCGTGCGTGCGTACCAGCTGAAGTTTTTATCATTCGGACGGAACAGCAGGTTGACCCCATATTGGAACACGATCAGGTCGTACGGGTTTTCCAGCGCAATGGCATGGAGGAACGCAGAATCGATGCGGGCAAACTCAACACCCGTTATGCCCCGGAAGGAAAAGTTATCGACAAACACACCCGATGCCGATTCGAAGGAAATACCATAGACGGGCAGGTTATTGTCAGCCACTTCCACTTTTACCGTCCTGCTGCTGTTGCTGGCGATGGGTGTGCGGTTGACCGGTTTGGTCCCGGGCAGGGTTTGTGAACCGCCATTTACAATTACGGAAGAATGCGAAGGGCCGTAGATCAGGCTTTTCTCCACAATGGCTGCGCTGTCGTAGCCGGTCTGGTCGGTCATCTGCACCCATGCATTGTCGGAATGGAAGCTGTGGCCGGAGAGATAAAGTTTATTTGTTTTTGTTTCCTTGAAATTATCGTCGGTCCAGGTATTGGAGTAACTGGCGGTAACGGTCTGCCTGAATTTTGAAACCGCCGAAGTGACCGGCACAAACCCCACACCGTTGCCCCCGAATCTTTTCTGCAGGAGCTCGCGAAGGGTCTGGGTCAGCAGGTCACCCTCGATCATGCTGTCACCGAAATAGGCAATACGGATTTTGACCGGTTTTCCCTCGTGCAGCGCCGCCAGCCGGGCAATAAAGCGTTCAATGGATGGCCGGGTGCTGTCGGTATAAAAGGAGCCGATGCTTGCCGGCTGATGGTACAGGTTGAAATCCAGTGCGGGTTTGCTTTCGATGACAACGGGTATGTCAAGGCTGTCTTTACCGCCGCCCTTTGTAATGGAGGTACCGAGTGAATCATCCGGGTTAACCAGCACATCCGAAACAAGATTAACCCGCTGGAAGGGCAGCCAGTCAAAGCCGGAGAAAATTGCCGCTATTGACAATATAAGGAACAAGCCGGTACTGTAAAGGATCAGGTGAAGGACGCGGCGATTACTATTCATATACTACTGATGGGTCGCGAGTTTATTTTTTCTGATCGTGGCGGTGATCCTTTTTTTCCATTCAAGCGGAGCTTCGGAATACCCGGCCTTTGCGATAGCGTCTATCCAGGTTTTTGTATCCTTTGTCCCTTTTAAACGGGTATAATATTTTTTCCTGCTCAGCATGCCACAAAAATCTGCGTATGAAGCGGCAACTGTTGCGTATTGCTTGTAACGGGTCCTGATCTTTTTTGTTTTAAGGAGATTGTTTTTTCCTACGATCCCGAAATGGTTATTCAGCAGTTTTGCATTCCGGCTGGTTCCTGAACCTGATTCCAGGATGGCCACACCCAGGATGATGGATGATGGAATACCATAAACGGATGCAAGCGAATCGGCAATGGGACGGTATTTTTTTACATATTTCGACTGCGCGGATACAGCTGGCACCAGGCAGGTGCAGAACAGCATCACCAGGAAAGCCGCAGGCAGCCGGTAAAAGGATCGGGTTTTTATAGAATTGGTTTTTAACATGGTGGGTAAATATAAGCAGCCCTTTTGTTTTTTAATAATCCCCGCCGGTTTCGTTTCCGGAGGGTCGCCGTTTCCCATTTTCCCCCCGCAGGCTTACGGGCGATCGCGCCGAATTCGTTTACTTTGCAGAAATAAACCAGCATGATGAGAGAGCGATTGGCAGTGGACGGCAATAACCAGCTTGCAGAGATCCGGGAAACGACCCACCAGCCGCAGAACCCGGTGATCCGTTTTGTTGCGTCGCTCCTTTCGTATCTTTTTCACCCCCTTTTTGTACCGGTGATCATTGCCTGGTTCCTTATCAGGGTGCAACCGCAGTTTTTTGCATCGGGTGACCGCAATCACTGGATCGTGCTGATCCGCTTTTTTGTATCCTACAGCTTTTTTCCGCTGGTGACGATCCTGCTGCTGAAGGGTCTTGGTTTTATTTCGTCCGTCTTCCTGCGCACCCAGAAAGAACGCATCATTCCTTATATGGCCTGCGGAATTTATTACTTCTGGATGGCTTATGTATTCCGCCACCAGCCTGAATTTGCCCCGCAGGTGGTGCAGCTGACCATCGCTATTTTTATCGCCTCTTCCCTTGGACTCATGGCCAATATTTACCTGAAAGTAAGCATGCACGCGATGTCCATGGGAGTGGGCCTGGCATTTATTACCCTGCTTTCATTCGATGCACCGGGCTTTACCTTATATATGTCACTGGCCCTGCTGCTGACCGGACTGGTATGCACCGCCCGGATGATCGTATCAGATCACTACCCCGCAGAAATTTACACCGGACTGGTAATCGGGATTCTTTCCATGCTGCTGGGCGTGTGGGCCGATGGCATCCTGCCTTAGAAACTGCAGGACGGACCCGGCGGAGCCGGGCCTCTTGCGTTGGGGCAGTGATTACAGGCAGTTACCACTTCATAGGACCTGCCCCTGAAACCCCCTGCCTGTCACGTTGACAATCGGCATGTCCCCGATCGGAATGGAACTGACCCGGCCTTGACGGCTATATGGATGACCTGTCGTGGATTTCACGCCGCCGGGGCGCCCTTTCGCCTGCTTTATCCCTTTTTTTCAACGCAGTCCGGCGAAAAAAAACCTAAAGATTTTGGCAATTAAACATGGAACATATTACTAAATCATTTAGTTTTGATGTTCATAACATTTTAACCCCGGCATTCCTTAAATCATAATTTTGGCTATGGCAAAGACAGAAAAAACACCAGAAGTAACCAACAACACCAGTGAAAAGCTGAAGGCATTAAAACTGACCATGGATAAAATCGAAAAGGATTTTGGCAAAGGCAGTGTAATGATGATGAATGAGCGCGGGGAGATTTTACAGGAAGTGATCTCAACCGGTTCCATCGGTCTTGATGTAGCATTAGGCATTGGCGGTTTGCCGAGGGGCCGTGTGATTGAGATTTACGGACCGGAGTCATCCGGTAAAACAACAGTAGCAACCCATGTGATTGCGGAAGCGCAGAAGAAAGGCGGTATGTGTGCCTTTATCGATGCTGAACATGCCTTCGATAGTGCCTATGCCCAGAAGTTAGGGGTGGATGTGGACAACCTCCTCATTTCACAACCGGATTATGGTGAGCAGGCACTTGAAATTGCTGATCGCCTGATCCTTTCCGGTGCCCTTGATGTGGTGGTGATTGACTCGGTAGCCGCACTGGTACCAAAAGGGGAACTTGAAGGGGAAATGGGTGACAGCAAGATGGGTTTGCATGCAAGGCTCATGAGCCAGGCGCTGCGCAAGCTCACAGCTACTATTTCCAAAACAAATACCATTTGTATTTTCATCAACCAGCTTCGTGAAAAGATCGGGGTAATGTTCGGTAACCCCGAAACAACTACTGGTGGTAACGCCCTGAAATTTTATGCATCCGTCCGTCTGGACATCCGTCGCAGCACGCAGATCAAGGATGGTGATGAGGCAATCGGGAACCGTGTAAAAGTGAAAGTGGTGAAAAACAAGGTGGCGCCTCCTTTCCGTGCCGCTGAATTTGATATCATTTTCGGGGAAGGTATTTCCAAAAATGGTGAGATCATCGACATGGGGGTTGAACTTGGTATTGTGCAGAAAAGCGGAAGCTGGTTCAGCTACAACACCGACAAACTTGGCCAGGGTCGTGATGCCGTTAAACAATTATTGATTGATAATCCTGAATTATCTAAAGAGATAGAAGCGAAGATCCGTGAGAAAGTAAAAGAAATGCAGGCGGCCTGATACGCCTCATAAAGTTTTCATCCGCAGTCGTCTGGCTGGTAGATGGGTTAGTAAGTTAAAGAGCTGTTCCGGTGAGGAGCAGCTTTTTGCATATATTTAAGACCGGAAACTTCAATTCAATGTTTAAACATTATATATTTGTCTACGGAAACAGATTATCATGAAAATTCAGGAAAACAGAAAACCATTATTAAAGGGCCCGGCGAAATTGTTGCTGGTGCTCTCCGCACTTGTCCTCGTCATCAGTTTTTTCCTGAACTGGGTAAAATGGGATGATACCCCGGTCACGGGCTCGGCCATGGCATCCGGGGAATTTTTCCAGATTTCCGAAAGGGATTTCGGGCTGGCTAATCCTTTCCCGGCGCTGGGTGCACTGATGGTCGCCCTCTGGATCATTCCCGCACTGGCCATGCTTACCCTGATCATCAGTTTTGCCCAGAGGAGGCTTGGTATTATTCCGGTCCTCGCAGGTGCGCTGGTACTTGGGCTGGCAACGATGTATATCCTTTTCTCCCGCACCCTCGCTGACCTCGGGATCAGGTATTCCCTTTCACCGGGAATTTATGCGGCTATACTGTCTGGGGTTGGACTGGTCCTTCTCGGCGCAAAACACTGGATCGCAAAAATCCTGCTGTTAGTTGCCGCCCCGCTGTTGACTTATGCCGGTTTTTTCCTTGCTTCCAAACAGATCGAAGCGCAGGAATATGACAGTACGGCCAGCCAGGCCTCAGCATTTACCGTGACCGCCGACCAGCTGATCAGCGAATTCCGGACCGGCGATAGCCTGGCAAATGCCAAGTACCGCGAACAAATCATTACGGTTAATGGTAATATATCTGCTTTGGAATTTCCGACCGACTCCACTGCAACCATTAAGTTCGAAGACTCGACTGGTTCATACGCGATCTTCCCTTTCGGGAAAGAAGCGCTTCCGGACCTTAAAGCCTTAAATAACGGTCATCCGGTTTCGATCAAGGCTTCCTGCAGCGGGGGAGTTTACAGTGACATCCTGGAAACGGAAGTCATCACATTCAAACGTGCTACATTAATTAAACAATAAAAAACCCCAAAATCACAAAAATAACAAACATGAAAAAAACGCTCCTTATCGCCGCCTTATTCGTTACGGCCACTTCCGTTTTCGCACAGAAAAAAACCACCACCTCGGCAACGGTAACTTTCGACGCAACTACAGAGAAAGACGCCCTGCCCAAAGCTGAAAACAAAACGGTTGTTGCCTCCCTCGACACCAAAACCGGTGCAGTTGCGTTCGAAGCCCCTGTAAAAAGTTTCACGTTCACCAACCCGATGATCCAGGAACATTTCAATGGCGATAAATGGATGAACTCAAACGAATTCCCCGCTTTCACTTTCAAGGGAAAGATCGCTGACCTGAAAGCAGTAAAGTTCGATAAGGATGGTACCTACACTTCAACTGTGGAAGGAACCCTGACCGTTAAAGGCAAGGAACAGAAAGTGAGTGCCCCTGCAACATTTGTTGTAAAAGGTGGCAAGATCGCTTCTACTTCCAACTTCAGCATTGCCCTGGCTGACTACGGCATTGCCGGTGCACCAATCGATGGTGGTAAAGTAGCAAAAGAACCAAAAATCTCTGTAGCAGCAGATTTCTAAACATACCAACTTATACGGACCAGGAATGGACGGACCAATACGGCAAATGCCATTGTAACCCTTTTCCAGGCCACCACATAAGATTGAAAAAGCACCTCCGGGTGCTTTTTCTCTTTTAACCACGACCGGGGGAATGACCGGTGCCTTTGATGACGCCGGATGCACCACTCCCGGACAACACTGGTTAATCACCAACATTGCGTTCACAGCGGACATTTTAGCTGGACGATGATTTAACTTAGCCCAAATTTTCGCAGATGAATACTCGGATCCTAGGGACCTCCAAAAGGGTAGCCCTTGTGGCACATGATCACATGAAACAGGAAATCATCGAATGGGCAACCAGCAACCGGGACGCACTATCCAAACATATCCTGTATGCTACAGGCACAACTGGAAACATGGTGGAACAGGCCCTGGGCCAGCCGGTACTGAAATTCCTGAGCGGTCCGCTCGGGGGTGACCAGCAGATCGGGGCAAGTATAGCGGAAGGAAAACTGGATGTGTTGATATTTTTCTGGGATCCTATGGAAGCACAGCCACACGACCCGGATGTGAAAGCATTACTTCGGGTAGCAGCAACCTGGAATATACCAACCGCCTGTAACCGCGCAACGGCTGATTTCCTGCTTACCTCACCACTGATGTACTCGGAATACCAGCCGGCACTGCCCGACTTTAACCTGTACCTCAACCGGAAAATTAAAAACTGATGGCCCGAGTCTTGCAGTAACGGCTACCGGCAACCAGTATGATATATTTTTTGTGGGCGGCTGCAACACGGCAACCTGCAACTGATTTGATAATGCTCATGACCAGGACGGCAACCCGCAACTGATTTGATAATGCTCATGACCCGTACCAGGACGGGGAGCTGATAACTGATTTATTATGGCATTCGAACTACATAGCCCGTTCCCGCCCGCAGGCGACCAGCCCAATGCAATCCGACAGCTGGTAGAAGGCCTGCGTGAAGGTGAACAACACCAGACCCTGCTCGGCGTAACCGGAAGCGGGAAAACTTTCACCATTGCCAACGTTATCCAGGAGGTGCAGCGACCAACATTGGTGCTGACCCACAACAAGACACTGGTGGCACAACTGTATGGCGAGTTCAAACAGTTTTTCCCGAACAATGCGGTGGAATACTTTGTATCGTATTATGATTACTACCAGCCGGAAGCCTACATGCCCGTAAGCGATGTATACATTGAAAAAGACCTGTCGATCAATGATGAGCTGGACAAACTCAGGCTCCGCGCGACTTCCAGCCTGCTCAGTGGCAGGCGCGATATTATTGTAGTCGCCTCGGTAAGTTGTATATATGGTATGGGTAACCCGACCGATTATGAAAACAGTATCATCCGTATCTCAAAGGGACAGGTAATTTCCAGGCAGGGTTTCCTGCATGCGTTGGTTAACTCCCTTTATGGACGGACCACCCTCGAGTTTAACCGGGGAACTTTCCGCGTTAAAGGTGACACGGTGGATATCAACCTGCCATACGTGGACTATGGTTACCGTATCACATTCTTCGGCGATGAGATCGAAGAGATCGAAAGCATCGATACCGTTACCGGGAAACGAATCGAAAAAATGAAAGACGCCGCCATCTTTCCGGCAAACCTGTACGTTGCTCCCAAAGACATCATGCAGCAGGTGATCCATGAGATCCAGGATGAAATGATGGCACAGGTTGAATATTTTAAATCGACCGGCAAACTGATCGAAGCCCAACGCCTGAAAGAACGGGTGGAATATGACCTGGAGATGATCCGGGAACTCGGATACTGTAATGGTATCGAAAACTATTCGCGCTTCTTTGACAGGAGGAGACCGGGAACCCGGCCTTTCTGCCTGCTTGATTATTTTCCGAAAGACTTCCTGATGGTAATCGATGAAAGCCATCAGACCGTACCACAGGTAAGCGGTATGTACGGAGGAGACAGAAGCCGGAAACTGATCCTGGTAGATTATGGGTTCCGCCTGCCAAGCGCACTGGATAACCGGCCACTGAACTTCCACGAATTTGAGTCAATGATCAACCAGACCATCTATGTTTCAGCAACGCCCGACGATTACGAGCTGGAAAAAACAGGGGGTGTGGTGGTTGAACAGGTGGTCCGGCCCACCGGTCTGCTCGATCCCCCGATCCAGATCCGTCCAAGCGTAAACCAGATCGATGACCTGCTGGATGAAATTGACCGCACCGTAAAAAAAGGCGACCGCGTGCTGGTAACCACCCTCACCAAACGCATGGCCGAGGAAATGGACAAGTACCTGCACCGGATCAATATCAAGTCAAAATACATCCACTCCGAAGTGGACACACTCGAACGGGTCGAGATCCTGCGCGAGCTGCGGCTCGGCATTATCGACGTACTGGTAGGGGTGAACCTTCTGCGGGAAGGACTGGACCTGCCCGAGGTTTCACTGGTGGCAATCCTCGATGCAGATAAAGAAGGATTCCTGCGTAATGAAAAATCACTCACGCAGACTGCAGGACGGGCAGCAAGGAACGTGGATGGCTTTGTGATTTTTTACGCAGATAAGATGACCGAAAGCATGCAGAAAACAATCGACGAAACCAACAGGCGACGTGAAAAACAGGTGGCATTTAACCTGGAACATAATATCACACCGCGGACCGTGGTGAAAAGCAAAGAGCAGGTTTTCGCCCAGACATCCGTCCTCGACATCAAAGGCTACGATGTAAATAACCCTTACGCAATTGCCCCCGACGGCGAACTGGTCGCCCAGGCTGCAGATGAACAGACCGACTACAAAACGATCCCGCAGGCGGAAAAGGCGGTGGCACGGATGAAAAAGGAAATGGAAAAAGCGGCAAGGGACCTGGATTTTATGGAAGCTGCCAGGTTAAGGGATGAAATGTTCATCCTCCAGAAAAAACTGGAAGAAATGAAGAAGTAAAAGCAGCGGTGAAAAATCTAACTACCTGTGAATGCAGCCAGGTACCACACGGGAAAAGACGCCAGGGGCAATCCATCAGCCGTGGGGCAGAACGAAATAAGGACTTGGCTGGATTGAACAATGCCCCGGATTTCCTTGTCACTAAGAGTTAATTCTTACGAAATCTCGTAGATCTACGAGGTTTTCACCTGCAAAACTGCCCGATTTGCCGGATTTGAAGCCGTCAGGCTTGCATGGCGGAACCACCCGGGTTATCTTTGCTGTGTAAGCAGAACGAATTACTGAAATCCAAAATCCAACCTTATGCAAAAACGTGTACGCAAAATCGCAAACTTCTTTGCATTCAACATTCTGTTTTTCGCGCTTTACCTCAACTTTATCGACCGGGACAGGAGCCAGCTGAACGACCAGCAGGTGCATCCACAAACTGCCGCATTCGGTGCCAACGTCCTCGGGACACCGCTCGAAAAACATACGGCCATCCAGGTTGCCTCCATTAAATAACCTGAAGTGCCGATCCCGGTCACAACTATCAGACAAAACATTAACCGGCAGCTATAGCCTGCACGAACCGGTCGCGCGCGCCATTTCTGTCCAAAGCTACCAGTACAGTCCGAAATCTACTGACATATGATCCTGTTACTCCCCGGCCCGCGCCGGGGATTTTTGTGTGATTCCATCACGAGAATCTGTTCCGCCACTCCCGGCTCGCACACCTGAAATAATTAACTTAGCAGGATGGCTAACAAAGTTTTTTTACTGGACGCGATGGCCCTGATCTTTCGCGCATACTATGCTCTCATCCGGAGTCCCCGCATTACGAATAAAGGCAAAAACACCAACGCGCAGTTTGGGTTTACCAATACCCTGGTGGATCTTATCACCAAACAAAAACCGTCACATATGGCGGTTTGCTTCGATACCCACGCGCCAACCGAGCGGCATACCGACTTCGCCGACTACAAGGCCAACCGGCAGGAAGCACCAGAAGACATCCTTGCAGCCGTTCCCGATATCAAGAAAATCATTACCGCTTTCAACATACCCTGTATCGAGCTGGACGGCTTTGAAGCAGATGATGTGATCGGTACACTCAGCCGCCAGGCGGAGATGGAAGGGTTTGAAGTGTTTATGGTCACCCCCGATAAAGACTATGGCCAGCTGGTCACCGAAAAGGTAAAAATTTATAAACCCGGCTACCAGGGCGGTGATGTTGAAATCATGGGCCCGGAAGAAGTATGCGCAAAGTGGAACATCAAAAATGTATCACAGGTCATTGATATTCTCGGCCTGATGGGTGACGCGGTGGATAACATCCCCGGTATTGCAGGGATCGGTGAAAAGACTGCGGCAAAACTGCTGGCCGAATACGAAACCCTGGAAAACGTGCTGGACAATGCGGACAAAATCAAGGGAGCGCTCGGCGAAAAAGTGAGGAAAGGGAAAGACGATGCAATGATGTCGAAGAAACTGGCGACTATCATTATGGATGTGCCGGTCAGTTTCCATGCAGAAAAATTCCGAATCAAGGAACCGGACAAGGAAAAAATGAATGAGATCTTTGCCGAGCTTGAGTTCAAGTCCCTTGGCAAACGTATACTGGGCGAAGATTTCACGGCCGCAAAGACTGCACCCGAAGCAGTACAGACCGATCTTTTCGGGAATATAGTAGAACCTGCTGTAAGGGAAAACAAAACACCTGCACCCCCTTCTCCCATCAGCGAAGAACTGGCACAGGTGCCGGTTGCCGATAAGAATATCAGTAATACCCCGCATGAATATAAATATGTCCAGGGCGATGCTGCCATATCTGAACTAATCAGCCTGCTGGAAAAACACCGGGAAATAAGTTTCGATACAGAAACTACCAGCATCGATGCAAACAATGCCGAACTGGTTGGCCTGAGCTTTTCGGTCAGGCCCGGGGAAGCATTCTTTGTACCGGTGCCTGCGGACCGGAGCGCGACAGATGCGATTCTTTCAAGGTTCAGGGACCTTTTCCTGCGGAATGATAAAATATGGATCGGACAAAATACCAAGTATGACCTGCTGGTGCTGAAGTGGTACGGCATCGAGGTTACCGGTGAGCTTTTTGATACAATGCTTGCGCATTATGTAATTGAACCGGACGGAAAACGGAGCATGGATATCCTTAGCTCCAAGTTCCTGGGATATGAGCCGGTTCCCATCGAAGAACTGATCGGGAAAAAAGGTAAATCACAGGGGACCATGCGCGACGTGGAACCGGAAAAAATTACAGAATACGCCGGCGAGGATGCTGACGTAACCCTCCAGCTGAAACAGGTATTTGAACCGCTGCTTGCCACACGGAAAGTGGAAAAAGTATTTAACGAAGTTGAAAATCCGTTGGTCAAAGTGTTGGTCAATATGGAGTATGAAGGAGTCCGGGTAGATATGGATTTCCTGAAAGATTACAGCGTTGCCCTTGAAAAAGAAGCACGGATAGCTGAACAAAGTGTATACGAACAGGCCGGCGTGCGTTTCAACCTTGCCTCGCCCAAACAACTCGGCGAAGTTTTGTTTGACAAGCTCCAGCTGGACCCCTCGGCAAAAAAAACAAAAACGGGCCAGTACCAGACCGGGGAAGACGTACTGCTGAAACTTGCGGTGAAGGGACATTCCATCGTGGATGATATACTTACGTTCCGTGAGCTGACCAAACTGAAGTCGACCTATGTTGACGCACTGCCCCTGCTGATCAATTCAAAAACGGGCAGGGTGCACACTACATATGGGCAGGCCGTGGCAGTAACCGGCCGGCTGGCCAGCAATAACCCCAACCTGCAGAACATCCCCGTAAGGACCGAACGCGGCCGCGAAATACGGAAGGCTTTCGTACCGAGGGATGAAAACCATATCTTACTGTCAGCTGACTATTCACAGATTGAGCTCCGCATAGTGGCTGCCATCAGCGGCGATCCCAACATGTGCGCGGCTTTCAGGGCGGGAACCGATATCCATACCGCTACTGCGGCGCGCGTTTACAATGTGGCCGACGACGCCGTTACCAAGGAAATGCGCTATAAAGCCAAAAGCGTGAATTTCGGAATCATTTATGGACAGGGCGCGTTCGGCCTGGCCGACAACCTCGGTATCTCCAGGACCGAGGCAAAAGAGATCATCGATAATTATAAAAAACAGTTTCCGGGTATCCAGCTGTACATGGATAATATGATCAATTTCGCCCGCGAGCATGGATATGTCGAGACACTGATGGGAAGAAAAAGATGGCTTAAAGACATTAATTCCGCTAATTTCACCGTAAGGGGGTTTGCTGAAAGAAATGCCATCAACTCCCCCATCCAGGGCACTGCAGCCGATATGATCAAGCTTGCCATGCAGAAAGTATACGCCGCCATAAAGTCGG
Organism: Chitinophagaceae bacterium; assembly: GCA_004173255.1. GTDB lineage: Bacteria > Bacteroidota > Bacteroidia > Chitinophagales > Chitinophagaceae > JBEVJC01. The sequence continues at coordinate 12,067 of SDZZ01000068.1, forward strand.
AAAAGATGAAGAGTCGCATGATCCTCCAGGTACATGATGAACTCCTGTTCGATGCAGTCAGGGATGAAGTAAAGGAGCTCAGGCCATTGATACTGGAAAACATGCAGACCGCCATGATCCTGCCCAATGAAGTGCCTGTCATTGCCGAATGTGGCCAGGGCGATAACTGGCTCGAGGCACACTAGTTTATTAAACCAGGACGTTTTAGTATAAATGAATCCTACGGGAGATAATATAAACAACGATCCCGGCGGAGCACTGGCAGCCGGGCAGCTGCCGGACGCAACCATCGACTGGCGGCTGCTCCTGGATGCAAGTAAACACGCCATGATCCTGCTCGACAGGAATCTGAATGTGGTATATATGAACGCACCCGGGAGAGCTATTTTTTCCCTGCCGCCAAATTTCCCTGCCCCTGGCGATAATGCTTTTTTCCCTGATATGCTGCCCGCCGAACGAAGGGAACGCGCTATGCCGGTGCTGGGCGAAGCATTGAACGGGCGGGAAATGCTTTACGAAACACCTTATACCCATCCCGGTGGTTCACCAGTGTGGTATGAACTCAACTACCGCCCGCTGGTCAATTCAACGGGAGTCACCGGCCACATACTCATCAGCGTTACCGACATCACGGAGTTTAAAAAAAATGAACTCACTATCAGTAAAAATGAACAGCGATGGAAGTTTGTTGTGGAAGGCGATGGCAACGGAGTATGGGAAATGAACTTCCTCACCAGGGAAGCCTATTTTTCTGATTTATACAAAAGTATGCTGGGTTATGGTCCGGAAGATGTGTATGATAGTACCATTCGATGGAAGGAGCTCATCCATCCCGATGATCATGCCAGGGTGGTAAATCTTGAAACCCTCTATGAAAATAAAGTGATCACCCAGCATTCAATCGAATACCGGATCCGGAAAAAGGATGGCGGGTATGTGTGGGTGCTCAACCGGGGCATGGTGATGGAAAGCCTGCCCGACGGATGTCCCTTACGCATTGCAGGAACGCAAAAAGATATCACCAATACCAAGAACGCGGAGGAAGCACTGCGTCAGAGCGAGGAACGTTACTACCAGATGATCGATAGTATTGAAGACTATGCCATCATGATGCTGGATCCGAACGGCAATGTACTGAACTGGAACAAGGGCGCGGAAAAAATCAAGGGATATAAACCCTGGGAAATCATCGGCAAAAATTTCCTGAGCTTTTACCGGAAGGAGGAGATTGCAGCCGGCATTCCGCAATGGTTGCTCGACACGGCGCGCAGCACTGGTCGCGCAGTTAACGAAGGCTGGCGGGTAAAGAAAGACGGCAGCCGTTTCTGGGCAAGTGCTATTATTACACTGGTGAAAGATCGCGATGGCAGCATACTTGGATTTTCAAAAATCACGCGGGATCTTACCGACCAGAAATCGGCACAGGATAAACTCATCAAATCCGAACACCAGTTCAGTTCGTTCATGGCCAACACCCCGACCATGAACTGGATCATCGATGAAAACGCCGTGTTCCGTTACCTGAATGATCCCTACATGAAAGCCTTCAACCTGACACCGGAACATGTCGGTAAAAGTATCTATGAAATTTTTCCGGCACAAATTTGCGATGAATTTGTTGCCAATAACTGGAAGGTATGGATCAGCGGCAAGGCCATAGAAACCTATGAAGAAGGCGTGGGACCTGGTGGCCGGAAACAGTTTTACCATACCTATAAATTTCCGTTGCCCACAGAAAATGGCATTCGCCTGCTCGGTGGTGTATCACTCGATCTTACGCAGCAACGGGTCCTGGAAAGTGAACTGGCCAATGAGGAAGATAAACGGAAACGGGAAGTTATTGTGGCTATAATTGAAGCCCAGGAAAAAGAACGGAAAAACCTTGCATACGAACTGCACGATAACGTAAACCAGATCCTCACGTCCTCGAGGCTGATGCTGGAGGTGGCGGCGGAAAAGCCGGACTCCTACAACAAGTTTGTCAACAACGGTCTCATGTACCTGCAGTCTGCCATCCAGGAAGTAAGGCGCATCAGCCACAGTCTCACGCCGGGCACACTCAGTGATATAGGACTTGAAGATGCCCTGGAGGAAGTGGTCAACGACATTAATAAATCGGGCCAGCTGGTGGCGCTCTATAAAAAACGGATCCTCTTCCCCACCCGCAATGTTCCAGCTGATGTGCAGCTGACCATCCTGCGCATAGTCCAGGAGCAGCTTCGCAACATCATCAAACATTCGGGGTCGGAGACTGCTGCCGTAATCCTCAAATGCACCCCCCAGCGGATTTCTGTGCGCATTGAAGACGATGGAAATGGCTTCAACCCCATGACCGCCAAAAAAGGGCTCGGCCTCAACGGCATCTACAACCGGACCGAATTCTTTAACGGCAAAGTAATCCTCCTGTCAGAACCAGGTAAAGGCTGCATCCTGATTATCCATATTCCGATGGCATAAGATTCGGCG
>SDZZ01000470.1 GCA_004173255.1 Chitinophagaceae bacterium
CGGGATATTCGCCCACATAGAAATGGTAGTTGACCCCATCGAGTTCGACTTTCACCTGGTGCTTTGTCATCGCTTGCTGTTAATTGATTTTGGACCTTAATGTTCTGCTTAACAGTGCGATAGCGCTTTTGTTTTGGTTTTTTTTATGCATAATCTGCACGCAGGCAGAGAGCAGCTAAAGCTGGCCGCTGGTGAGCTGCAAGGTCCGGATGTAGCGGTACTGCCCATGATGCCTTTGCTGGTATTGCGACAAGGCAAGTCTGACCGCAAGGGTGACCTTTGTTGCTATAGCCAGCACCGGGAATAGCTGTTTATGGCCCGGTGATAGCACTGCAACTGCTGGGGATATCGTTTCCTGTCATATTCCTTTCTTGCCGAGCAGTTGCAAAGTCCTTGGATCTGGAACTGCATCGAAGTAGCGCTCCAATACTTTTCCGAAAACCGGGTCGGCTCCCGGCAGTTGGGCAAAAAGTGTCATGCAGGAGCGCAGCTTTAGATCGTCTGGGCTGCCCATCAATGCCAGTGCACTTGCGGCGTGACTGGCAAGTACGGCCTTGGATATTTCTACCAGACGCTTGCCCAGCACCGGATGGCTGAGGTAGGCCTGGGCGTGGTCCAGGCCCAGGATGGCATATTTCTTGGCCATCCCGCTGTTTCCAAGGCCGTTCAACTGGGGAAAGATGTACCACATCCAGTGGCTTTGCTTTCTACCCGAAAGCACCTGGGCGAGGGCTGTTTGGTAGCTTGCCTGCTGTGCGGCGATGAAATGTGCCAGTTCTTCCATGTTTTTTTTGATGTTTCCTGACCATGGTCAGGGTGGTTTTCCATAACAATATCGGACTGGGATTGTTCGGTTGATTTTTGTTTTCCCTGGTTCGGATTTTTTTGAACATTACCACACCGGGATTGTTATAATGGAAAATCAGCTGATGGATCAATATCTTCTTGTGATGCTACTTGCCGGGGTGGCCAGTCTTGGAATGTCCTTTATGCCGGCGCTCACCCGGTCTACCGGAATATCCTATTCGCTGATCTATGTGGCCCTGGGCGCAGGGATCTACCTAATCTGGCCAGAGGCGCTGCCCTCTCCGCTGCCCGGAGGGGACAATAAGCTCATCCTCCATCTCACCGAGCTGATCATCATCATTTCTCTTATGGGAACGGGCATCAAGATCGATAGGAGCTTTTCTTTTGCCAAGTGGTCTTCCCCGATCAGGCTGATCCTTGTGGCGATGATCTTGTGCATCGCTGTCTGCACCTATCTTGGGATGGTGATGCTACAGCTGGCGCTTCCTTCAGCATTGTTACTGGGTGCGGCATTGGCGCCAACCGATCCGGTACTGGCCTCCGATGTGCAGGTGGGTCCGCCCAACCAGGGGCTGAAATCTGAGACCAGGTTTGCCCTTACCGCTGAGGCCGGGCTGAACGACGGGCTGGCTTTTCCCTTTACCTGGCTGGCGATCGTGCTGGCAAGTGCCGCTAGAGAAGGTGAGGTGCTGTGGCACTGGCTGGGTTACCACCTGGTATTGAAAATTGGGATTGGGCTGCTGATGGGCTGGGGCAGTGGGAGGCTGGCGGGAACGATGCTTTTCAAGGTTCCTGAAAGATACCGCATCGGGAAGCCCACCGACGGGTTTTTGGCCATCTCGCTGATGCTGGTAGTCTACGGGATGACCGAACTGCTGCATGGCTACGGTTTTGTGGCGGTGTTTTTGTGCGGGCTGACCTTGAGGCATTCTGAAAAGGGCCACAGCTATCACAAAGAACTGCACTCCTTTACCGATCAGATCGAAAGGCTCCTGCTTGGCATACTCCTGATCTTTTTTGGTGGGTCGCTGGTTTCGGGGATCTTAGTTCCGCTGAGCTGGAAGATGGCACTTTTCGCCCTTGCGCTGCTGCTGTTGATCAGGCCGCTATCCGGTGTGGTGTCCCTAGCTGGTACCGGTGTTCATTGGAAGGAAAAATTGGCCATAGGGTTCTTTGGGATCAGGGGCATGGGATCGATCTACTATTTGGCCTTCGCCTTGGGAAGTGCAAAGTTTTCAGGGGCAGGGGAGCTGTGGGCAACGGTAGCCTTTACCATTCTGCTTTCTGTTGTTTTGCACGGACTTACCGCAACAGCTGCCATCCGCCATCTCAACCTCAGTATGCCCAAAAAGCGGACCCCTTCCTAGTTCTGGTAAGCTCATTTATTGGATTGATGGCGAAGCCGAGGTATTGGTTTTCACAGGATGGATATAGGTGCATGATCAGCTGGTCAGGAAAATCCACTGTATCGAACAGGCCTTCACAGATCTGTAGGGTAAGTTGTTCGAAATCCAGGTAGGGGCTGGAGGATGAGCTGGCACTTACCGAACATACTATCGGGGAAATCATAATATAGATTTGCTGCAAGGGCATCGGTAGCCTTTCTACGGTTGAAGAGAGGTTAATCGAAAAAAAATTTTCGCCTTGTAAAACAATTGGGAAAACCTTGCGTTTAATATTCGAGAGCGTTAATTTAGATGAGCGGGAAGGGCCTTTGGTTTTTCCCGCTTTCTTTTAGATGCCTTTTCTGTTGGACGATGCACTAATTACTTTGCCAAGTTCTTGGTGCCAGCAGGCTCGGCAGCTGGGCTAAGCTGGTACCGGTTGTCATGCGGCTTGGAGCCCCTTGCAGGCTGATGGCAGTTTCTGGATATTTTTTTGAACCAAAGTTATTGCGATTTGTTCTCTTGCCATTTTCACTGCTTCGCCTGCGGTCCACCCCAATGCGTGCTGTCGACTGGCCGCATTCCCAAATTTCTCATGGAAGTAGGGCAACATCGCCTCCACTACCGCCGGGTCACAGGGAGTTGTAGCGTTGTAATCCAGGTATACAGGGAGTTGTAGCATCTTGTACCAAAATTAACGTTTGAGAGGTTTGAAAGGTTTGAGAGGTTTGAAAGGTTTGAGAGGTTTGAAGGGTTTGAGAGGTTTGAAGGGTTTGAAAGGTTTGAGAGGTTTGAGAGGTTTGAAAGGTTTGAAAGGTTTGAAGGGTTTGAAGGGTTTGAGAGGTTTGAAGGGTTGAGAGGTTTAAGACGTTTGAGAGGTTTGAAGGGTTTGAAGGGTTTAATGATTTCGGTTATGAGATGTGAGCCCGACTTTAGTCGGTGCGCGTTTGGAACGACTGAATGCGAAGCCCACCCCAGCCCCGGACTTCAGTCCGGGGTTCCCAATAACGGTTTGAGAGGTTTGAAAAGATTTAAGACGTTTAATAGGTTTGAAGGGTTTGAAGGGTTTAATGATTTCGGTTATGAGATGTGAGCCCGACTTTAGCCGGTGCGCGTTTGGAACGACTGAATGC
>SDZZ01000471.1 GCA_004173255.1 Chitinophagaceae bacterium
ACGATGGCGACCTGGACCTGTTTGTCGGCAGCCGCAGTGTTCCTTACAACTATGGCATTACCCCGGTCAGCTATATTTACAACAATGATGGCAACGGGCATTTCACTGATGTGACCGATAAGGTCAGCCCCGAAATAAAAAAAGTCGGTATGGTGAAAGCCGCACTGTGGGCCGATCTGGACGGTACACCTGGAAATGAACTGGTGATAACCGGGGAGTGGATGCCCACGCGCATTTTCCATTTTGACAATAAAACAGGAAAGTTCATCGAGTTAAAAGATACCGGACTCGATAAGCTGTCGGGCTGGTGGCAGTCACTGGCGGGAAGCGACCTCAACGGCGACGGTAAAACGGACCTGGTCATCGGCAATGTCGGCAAGAATTTCTACCTGCAGCCTTCTGAAACAAGACCAGCAAGACTATGGCTGAATGATTTTGATATGAATGGCAGCCGCGAGCAGTTCCTTACCCGCACGGTCGGCGACAACCGCGATGTACCCGTATTCCTGAAACGCGAGATCACTGACCAGTTTCCCGGACTCAAAAAGGCCAACCTGAAACACAGTGATTACGCAAAGAAAACCATCCAGGAATTGTTTACCCCGGAACTGCTTAAACAATCCGTGGTCAGGGAATTTAATTATGCGGCTTCCATCGTTGCCATAAGTGATGGCAAAGGACATTTCACCATATCGGAGTTGCCGCTTGAAGTACAAATGACCAGTGTGAACGCGATAAGTTTCGCCGACGTCGACCATAACGGAACAACCGATGTAATGCTGGCCGGCAATATGTTTACATTCCCACCCCAATTCGGGCGGCTCGACGCAGGTTATGGACAGGTGTTGCTCAACAATGGTAAAGCATCATTTAACCTGGTCGGATATCCGCAGTCCGGGCTGCAGGTGAAAGAAGAAGTGAAAGGAATGATACAGGTAAAAGGGAAGGGATCCAACCTCCTGGTACTGGCTGTTAATAATGAAATGCCATTGTTTTACAGGTTACCCGCTAACCGGTAAAATGGCAACAACAAATTTTCGGGACGAATATGACTGTAAGGGTTTCAGAAATATATAACAGGGTTTTGCTTTTGCTCCTTCTCGCATGCGCGTGCACTACCATCGTGTCCTGCAATGGCCATGGCGAAAAAAAATCCGGTCCCCCTCTCTTTGAAGCACTGGGCAGCGACCGCACCGGACTTGCTTTCAGCAACAATCTCAAGTACGACCAGAAATTTAACCTCTTTAAGTACATCTACTTTTACAATGGGAGTGGACTTGGCGCCGGCGATTTCAATAATGATGGTCTGACCGATCTTTTTTTCGGATCCAACCAGGGCAGCAACACCATTTACCTGAACAAAGGCGGATTGAAATTTACCGATGTTACCAGCGCCGCGGGAATAGCAAATGACGGTGGCTGGACCACTGGTATTTCCGTGGTGGACGTCAACAACGACGGGTTGCTGGACGTATACGTTTGCCGCGTTGGCCAGTACGAAGTATTGCACAGCAAAAACCAGCTGCTGGTCAACCAGGGTATTGACAAAGACGGCATTCCGCATTTCATCGACAGGGCGAAGGAGTACGGGCTCGACTTTTCCGGCTTCAGCACCCAGGCAGCCTTTCTCGATTATGACCTGGATGGTGACCTCGATATGATCCTGCTCAATCATTCGGTCCATGAAAACGGCACCTTCAAACCACGTAAAAATTTCCTCGGTACTTATGATCCCATTTCAGGTGACCGGTTTTACCGCAACGACGGTAATATATTTACCGATGTAACCCGCGAAACCGGCATCAACAGCAGTGCTATCAGTTATGGACTGGGCATTTCTGTTGCCGACATCAACCTCGATGGCTACCCGGATATTTACATTGGAAATGATTTCCATGAAAACGATTACCTCTATATCAACCAGAAGGATGGCACGTTCCGCGAAGAAGCGGAAACTATGTTGCGGCATACCAGCCAGTACTCCATGGGTGTGGATGTGGCTGATATAAATAATGACGCCTACCCGGAGATTGTATCCATGGATATGCTGCCCGCCGATCCTTACATCCTGAAGCGCTCACTGGGCGAGGATGCCTATGATATTTTCACCTACAAAATCAGCGCTGGTTATGCGCACCAGTATACCCGCAACAACCTGCAGTATAACCGGAAGAACGGCCACTTCAGCGAAATTGGCCTGTATAGCGGTATTGCAGCTACGGACTGGAGCTGGGGTCCGCTCTGGTTCGACTTTGACAATGATGGTTTCAAAGACCTGTTCATCTCCAACGGTATTCCGAAAAGGATGAATGACATCGACTATATCAACTTCGTTTCCAACTCAGGCATCCAGCAGAAAATCCGCGGCGAAAACATGAAGGAGACGGACATTGCCCTGATCAACAAGTTTCCCGAGATCAAACTACCCAATAAATTTTATCGCAACAACGGTGACCTTACTTTTACCGATGAAGACACCCGCATCGGGCACGCAGAGAACAGTTTTTCCAACGGGTCTATTTATGCAGACCTCGATAACGATGGTGACCTCGATGTAGTTGTCAACAATATTGACGCAGCTGCGGTGCTTTATGAAAATAAACATACTGCCACGGACAGTACATCAGCATTAAGCCTGCATGTTACCGGCCCGGCAGCGAATGTAGATGCCGTTGGCAGCCGGGTAATTGTATATAACAAAGACCAGGTGCGGACTTATGAAAAATACCCCGCTCGCGGTTTTATGTCCAGCATGGAAACGCCGCTGGTGCTGGCCTGTAACAGGGCAACTGTAGATTCCGTGTTGCTGGTATGGCCCGATAAATCCTACGAACGCCTCACCCTTCCGAAGGGCAAAGACCTTACAGTAAAATACCGTAGCGGTCTGCCCGTCTTCGATTTTGCAAGGCTCACCATGCCGAACGCCGATTCAATCCATACCATGGAAGATCTGACGGTCCTGCTGGGCGGTGGTTTTACCCATACCGAAAATCATTTTGTTGAATTTGATCGCGAGTTGCTGATCCCCCATATGCTGTCGACCGAAGGTCCGGCCGTTGCCATTGGAGACCTCAACAATGACAGTCTTGATGATATTTTTATTGGCGGCGCGCGTGACAGTAAAAGCGCGGTGTTTGTGCAACAGGCGGATGGCCGGTTTGCCCGTCTGCCGCAACCTGCGCTCGACCTGGACAGCTCGTATGAGGATGTGGACGCGCAGTGGATCGATGTAAATAACGACGGCTTCCGCGACCTGGTAATAGCGAGCGGGGGTAATGAATTTTATGGAAATGATGCGCACAACCTGCCAAGGCTGTA
>SDZZ01000472.1 GCA_004173255.1 Chitinophagaceae bacterium
TTTCGGGATTAAATGCAAGTCGAACTGGACCGGGCCGTCCGTGTCGCATACCGATGATGCCCCGAACGAATGTTTCCGCAAATACGAGATGCCGGAAGAGAGTTACCGCGACCACTCCGATTTCCTGCGAAACAATACGCGCTACTCGTCCCTGTTCAACCTGGATCCGCTCGACTATGCGGCCTGGGCCAACGGACTGAAGAAAGCAGGATACGCCACCAATCCCCGTTACCCACAGATCATCATCCGCCTGGTCGAAGATTATCACCTGCAGGATTATACCCTCATTGCAATGGGTAAACCGGTTCCGGGCAAAGAAGAAATTGTGGCAGTACTTCCCGAAACAAAAAAAGAAGAAAGCCTGCAGGAGATTGAGGAAACAACAGCAGCACCGGAAACCAGTCCCGCATACCCGATCGGGGATTTTAAAATCAACGGCACCAAAGTGGTGTACGTGGGTGGCGGGGTGTCATTGTTATCGATTGCCGAGCAGTATAAACTTCCGCTGGCGAAACTTTTTGAGTTCAACGAACTTCCTGAAACCGAAACCCTGCTGAAAGGTCAGCTCATCTACCTGCAGCGCAAACGGAAAACAGGTGAGTCCGATTTCCATGTAGTGAAAGCAGGTGAAACACTTGCCTTTATTGCACAAGAGGAGGCTATACGGCTGGAGTCGCTGCTCGAGTTTAACCATCTGAAAAATTATATGCAACCGGCGGCCGGCGAAAAACTATACCTCCGTGGCAAGTCACCGTCCATGCCAAGGCTTGCGGAAGCTTTAAGCAATTCAAACCGGGTAAACCAGGGCGCGGGTCTTTGAGTTGGCCAGGGACACCTGTGTACCGATCATTCAACAAGATAAATTATGGCAACTGTTACGATCAAAGACAAATCGTTCGAGACTTACCTTTCGGAGGAGACCATCCAGAGCCGCATCCGGTTTATAGCGGGACAGATCAACTCCGACTACAAGGACGGCAAGCCATTTTTTATCGCCATCCTGAACGGGTCATTTATGTTTGCTGCCGATCTTTTCAAACACCTGACCATTGATGCCGAGATCTGTTTCATCAAGCTGGCCTCTTATGAGGGTATGAAGTCCACCGGCAATGTGGTCACTTCTATCGGACTCGATGAAGACCTGTTTGGAAAAGAAGTGATCATTGTGGAGGACATTGTGGACACGGGCAAAACATTACACCAGTTCCTGCCTAAACTGGTACACCAACAGCCAAAATCGCTCAAAATTGCATCGCTGCTCCACAAATCTGCCGCTACCGTTTACCCCGTAAAACCGGATTATGTTGGTTTTGACATTCCGGACAAGTTTGTGGTTGGTTATGGGCTCGATTATGACGGACTGGGCCGCAACCTGAAAGAAATCTACCAGCTAATCTGACGCAGGCAGAAATTTAAACCTTCATTCACTCTTGTTTATCAACCTTTTTTGCAATTTTTGCGGGTAATATTCCCGCATGATGGCTGTTTGCCGCATATTAGTTCTGCTGTTGATGAGCACCCCTGTCTTTAGCCAGCAGTATTACCTGCGGGGAGAGGTGCGCGATGAGTCGAATAGCGCTTTGCAGAATGTGACCATCCTCAACGTCAGGACCGGGTACGTATACAAAAGCGGGGTTACCGGTGCGTTCGGGATCGTAGCCGCCAGCAAGGTGGATACATTTTCCTTCTCCCTTTCGGGTTACAGGACCGAGAAACTTGCAGTCAGTGCCGACAACTACCTCAACCTTAAAATGAAATTGCTGCCAGCCTCCTCTTCGGCAAGTAATGCCAGCAGGCTGGCATCGCTGGTGAAGGGCATGGTGCGGGAAGACCGCAAACAATGGTACACGGGTGATGAGTCCTATGCCAGCATCCTCGAGAATAACTTTGTCAACAGCAGTCGTTTTCCCAATACCGGTTTATCGCTGAACGTGGACCGGGCATCTTACAGCAATATCCGGCGATTCCTGGCAACCAGCACTATTGTGCCGCCGGACGCAGTGCGGGTGGAAGAGATGCTCAACTATTTCAATCTAAGTTATACCGCGCCGGAAGGAAAGGACCTTTTTCACCTGCGGACCAAGATCACCTCTTGCCCCTGGAACCCGGCCAACCAGCTTTTCTTCGTAAACCTTTCGGCAAAAAAACTCGATCTGGAAGCATTGCCACCAAGTAACCTGGTGTTCCTGATCGATGTGTCAGGATCGATGGATATGACCAACCGGCTGCCATTGCTTAAATCGGCTTTCCGCATGCTGGTCGATAACCTGCGGGCGAAGGACAGCGTGGCAATTGTTGCTTATGGTGGCAATACCGGCATTATGCTGAACACGACCAGTGGTGCAGAAAAGGACAGCATCATGAAGGCGATTGACGAACTGACTCCAGGCGGTTCAACCCCGGGTGAAGCAGGTATCAAGTATGCCTACCTGCTTGCGTCCAAACATTTTATTCCCGGTGGCAACAACCGGGTGATCCTTGCAACAGACGGTGATTTCAACGTAGGTCTCCGTACCGAAGACGAACTCGATGAAATGATCTCACGTCATAAGGCATCCGGAATTTACCTGACCTGTCTTGGGGTGGGAATGGGGAACTACAAAGACAGTAAAATCCAGACACTCGCACGCAAAGGCAATGGCAACTTTGCCTACCTCGATAATTTTAATGAGGCGGAAAAAGTAATGATGCATGAATTTACCCAGACATTGTATTCAGTGGCGGACAATGCATACATGAATGTGGAGTTTAACCCTGGTTATGTAAAGCAGTACCGGCTGATCGGATTTGATAACCGCGTGGGCGCCCTCAATGATACCAACGCCGTGGTTGACGGTGGTGAAATAGGTTCGGGTTATTCGATGATGGGTGTATTTGAAATTGAACCGGTCAAATCGGACACGGCCATCATAGAACGTTTTGCAAACATCCGGGTTAACTACAATGATCCAAATGATACGGTGGGCAGGTGCGCGTCGTTCCGGGTGCCATACGATTTCGAACCTTTTGCAACGGTAGAGAAAACCTACCGCTTTGCAGGTGCCATTGCCCAGTTTGGCCAGATGCTGCGGGTTTCAGCAGTGACCCGGCTGGTTAACTGGAACGACATGGTTGCCCTGGCCATGGCAACCGCCGACCCCGCAAGCCTGACCCAGCAGGAATTTGTGCAGATGGTTCAACAGGCAAAACTCCTGTATAACAAATCAAGGAAAAAGAAAAAGTCGGAACCGCAGGATTGACCCGCGACTGTGATGGCGCAGGGCAACAGCCGTTTGTCATGCCGCAGGCAACAGCTGCTTGTCAT
>SDZZ01000473.1 GCA_004173255.1 Chitinophagaceae bacterium
TCCTTGCGGATCCTGCCCGGTGGTATACGAACGGCATAGTCGCGCGGAGTCTCCTGCCTGCCCGTACCCGGCAAGCTTCCCAGATAGTTTTCAAGAAGCGGCCTGATTGTAGCCTTGTCAAAATTCCCGACAAACACAAATACAAAATCAGACGCATCACCAAAGCGGTCGTTGTAAATTTTGAACATCCGGTCCAGGTTCAGCTGGTTCACTTTTGCAGGAGTAAGCCGGCTCCTGCGCGGATTATAATTCCACAGCCATGCCGAAGCAGAATCGTTGAATGAACTCATGGCATTACGCTGGGCTTCTTCAAGCACAAGATGGTACTGGTTCAGTGTTTCCCTGAAAACGGCGGTATCTTTACGCGGGGAGGTGAACGACAGGTGAATCAGCTGCAGCGCCTTCTCCATCTCGCTTGTGGCGTTATGGCCGGCAAGCCCTTCCATTCGTTCCTCGATATAGGTATTCACTTCCAGTTGTGACCCTTCCATGAAACGGCTGAACTGACTTGCATCCAGGTTGGCCAGCCCACTGCGGTTGATGAAGTCCGACGCGTGTGATGCCGACTGGTAATTATTATCGTCGTAAAGGGAAGAGCCACCCGGACTGAAAGCATGGAAGATTACCTGTCCGGGCTGGAACTTTGTTGGCTTTAAAATGACCCTCACGCCATTACCAAGCGTTAATAAACTTGCGCCAATAGCATCGAGAGGAACGTCCTCCGTTATACTTCCCGGAGGAGGGAAACTGCTTTGCAGCTGAACTGTTACACTATCAGACGGCGAATGAGCCGTTGCGTTTATTGCACTGGTATCTGGTAAAACGGCAGTGCCTGCCGCTGCCTGGCTTTTGATAAATCCGGACGGACCGGTGCCTGCGGGTGCCTGATACTTTGCCTGTACAATGGCAATTCCCACATCCCGTTTGCCGGAAGCCTGGCTGTTCCTTGCAGTGGTTCGCTGCGCAGATACGGACATGACGGTGCTGATCAGGAGAAGTGACCCCACCCCTGTTTTGGTGTTCATTTGTATTGGATTTAAGAGTAAGTACTTAACTGAAAAGCGCTGGAAAAATTGTGTCCCGTTAAAGAAATCTGATATGTGACACTGTGAGCACGTTGCCGTTTCCCTGACATGGGTTCTTAAAATCCTGCCATTTCCCGATGGCCGGACAATAGTCCATGCAGGTAGTCGTTAGCCCTACAGGTTAAAACACCCGTACAACATGGAAAAACTCTTTGTGACACTGATCTTTTCTGCACTACTGGCCGGATGCCAGAAAGATGGCAATGAAGTAACCAATATCATGGATACAAGTCCGCTACCCTCTGACAAAACCACGTGGTGGCAGCCAACGGCAGGTATAAGTTTCGATTGGGATCTGGATGACCTGCAGGATGGCGACAACTTTTCCTCGGACGTGGTGGACGTGGATGCTTTTAGTACAACAGCCGAACAGGTAGCCCGTTTTCATGCGCAGGGCAAAAAGGTGATAGCCTATTTGTCGGTCGGCACCATTGAAAACTACCGGCCCGATGATGGCTTGTTACCCAAAGAAGTGATCGGAAACGTATATCCCGAATGGCCCGATGAACGATGGATCGATATCAGGCAACCGGAAAAACTGCAGCCCTGGCTGAACTCGAGATTCAATATGATCATTTCAAAAGGATTCGATGCCATTGAACCGGATAACCTCGATGGTTACGACAATGAAACAGGATTGAACATTTCAATTGAAGACACGAAAAAGTATTGTGACCTGCTGATCTCGCTTGCACACAAAAACGGATTGGGCATCGGGCAGAAAAACGTGCCCGATCTTGCAGCTGACTACAGTAGTAAATTTGACTGGATCCTGACTGAAGATGCGTTTGAACAGGGATGGCAGGATCAGGTATCGGTTTATCCAACGTTGAATAAACCGGTGTTTGCAGTAGAGTACACTGACAACACATCGCAATCTACCTTTTCAGATAATTTTTGCCCCAGGTCAAAATCACTGGGATACTTTATTGTGCTGAAGAAACGGGAACTGGATAAATGGAAGTTTATCTGTCCCTGAACTCAAAATTCTTCTCCGTCCGCCTATATCTTTTCTTCAATCATCCACGCATGACCGAACCGGTCACGCAGGATTGCCTGACGGTATCCGTAAGATCGGCTTTAATTTCCATCCAGGTCCAGCAGCCGGCGATGATAATTGACCTGCCCAAGGTGATAGCCAAGGTGGGAAGCGAGATGGATCAACATGTATTCTGTTGTTGTTTTCCTGTCAAACACCTGTGTCGGAAACTCAGCATCCATTTGCGCTGCAGAGAAATCTTTCAGTGACACGGCCACCACTGCAATGGTTACCTCAATCATACCGGCCAGTTCGGTCCGCGGAACGTTCTTTCTGGAGAACTCCAGGTCGCGTTCCCTTACATAACCAGTGCCTCCCAGCACATCACCAATATAGGTATTCAGGTTGCCTACCAGGTGAAGGCAAAGATTGCCTGCGGAGTTGGCAATCCCTTTGTCTGTGCGCCAGATATTGGCCTCATCCCGGTACGACATAATTTCTTTCTTCAACCGGTCCAGGTCACGCTGGATGATCTCACTGATAGTAGCAGCAGTCATATTTAATTATTTACGGAAAGTATACACTAAACCAGGTTGCAAATTACCAAAAGGTGAAGAACCAAGGATAAATGAAATCTTACCGCGATCAGCTGGTTTCTTCAGCAAACCATCCTGCCGTTTCAGCCGGGCATAACGATGATAGTTATTGACAACCTGGGTACCGCATGCAAAACCCAGTAGCCCACCGGAAATCAGGTCAGTGGCCCAGTGCCGGTTTTCAGTAATCCGGCTCAGGCTGATCAGGGACGCCACACCATAGGAAATAATGGGAACAGCCTTAAAATTTTTATACTCCTTCGCATATACGGTAGCCGCCGCAAAAGCCAGCGTGGTATGACCCGAGGGGAATGCGCTGTTCTGGCCATTGGGGATTTTATAGAACGGGCCATGAAAACGCGTTGAATTTTTGCCCTCCGCGTTGTAATTGTCCGGGCGGGTTCGACCCGAAAGCGCTTTAAACATCGTTGACCACACAGTCGCCGTAATAAATGATTGCGTGGCGAGGGCGGTGGTGACCCGTAACTTTTCATTTTTCAAAACAAAGCCGGCGGTAGCAATAACAGCTAATGGCACCACTTCAAATGACCCTCCCAATTTGGAAAATTGCTTACTCGGTCCCTGGATCCAGTTATTATTTTCCCTGAATTTCACAGCTGCAGTCTGGATCGGTCGGTCAAGG
>SDZZ01000069.1 GCA_004173255.1 Chitinophagaceae bacterium
CTGCCACATGACTCTCATGCAGTGAAATGGATCAATTTTAGACTCAACATATTGTTGCAGCTCCTCCCTCGTGGTTTGTCTCGCAGAATCGCTTTTATTTGAATTTTCATTTTGATGGCAACATTGCTTTGAGTTTCGTTAAAAACCCTATTAATGCTTGTGAAACCAATCATGGTAAAGCTAACTTCAGTACCTTTAGGAATATTTAAAGCGAAATCTCCATTTTTGAATTCAGGACCATCGAGCCGGAGGCTTTTGGTTTAACCACCTCCACCGGTTCAGGCGTCTTCTCGATTTCCTTCTCCGGAACCACCGGTGCAGGTGTGGGTTTCACTTCTTCTTTGGTCACCGGCTGTTCTTTCGTTTCCTTTTTTTCAATGGTCTTCTTCGGATCAGCCGGGGTTTTCCCTGTAACCGGTTCGGCCGGAATTTCAAGTACCAGCGGTTGTTTTGCCCCGGTGTCAGCCGTCGATGGCTGGATATTTTCCGGTAAACTAACCGGCCGTATGTTATTCACTGCGGGCTCTTCGATGCCGGTTTGATTATCTGCAACAACCTCCGGAATCACTGTGTTCCTGCCGAGTACCAGTACCATAGTGGTCACAACCACGGCGAGCATACAAAAGCCGATCACCGCTGTACGACGATCCAACCGTTTCAATCTTTCGCGCAAACCGGCCGCTCCTATCGCTTTCAGCGGGCTGACCTTCATCAATACCGGGAGGTTGAGCATACGCAGCAGGTACGAAGGCTTGAGATAGGCGGTGGCAGCGGGTTTCGGCACCTCTTTGGTGCCTGTGGCATGTTTGTCGTCATAGCCTGGCAGTGGTACAACCGCATTGGAAAAGAGATGGGTGATGTCTGCATCGCGGGTTGCGGGGAAGGCGTTGGCAAGGGCCGACTGGAAAGCTTTTGCATCGGCGAAACGATGCTCCGGTTTTTTCTCCAGCGCCTTCATTACAATGGCGGCCAGGGGTGCCGGCACCGACGCATTGAGTTTATCCGGTGAAACCGGCTTCTTCTTCAGGATCTCCTGCATCAGGTTATAATCCGTATTGTTCTCAAACGGTAACCGACCACACAACAGTTCGTACATGGTCATACCCGCAGCATACACGTCCGATGCGGCTGATGGATCCTTCCCTTCAATCAGTTCCGGTGCCAGGAATTCAACTGTACCAATCACCCGGTTTACCTGTGTGAGCCGTTGCTCACCGGCAACCTTTGCTATGCCGAAGTCCATCAGCTTCACAGTGCCGTCCGGTGTCAGGATCAGGTTGGAGGGTTTGATATCGCGGTGGAAAATCCCTTTTTTATGCGCATGGTGTAATCCTTCCAGCGCCTGGATGAATGCCGTGACTACTGCCATTGGCGGCAGTACGCGATGTTGTTTCAGCAAGCCATCCAGGTCTTTGCCTTCCACAAACTCCATCACCATAAAATGCTGCTGGTCCTGTTCGATGAGGTTGTAGATCACCGCGATATTCGGGTGCAGCAGCCGCGCGAGTACCTGTGCCTCTTTCTTAAAACGTTCAAGCACCTGCGGCTGCGACATCATGGGGGTGTGCAACATTTTCAATGCCACTTCGCGGCCAAGGATGATGTCGGTAGCCCGGTACACCGTTCCCATACCGCCCTGCCCAAGATGCGAACCAATCTGGTAATTCTGTATTTGTTTCCCGATCATGGCAACTCAGTTTCTTTTGTTTGCGGAGCCTGGATGGATTGCGGGATTTTGATGTCGCGGGTTTCGCGGGTGGCTGCCGGGGCTGACGGGTTTAATTTTTCTGCAATAACCACCGTGATATTGTCATGGCCACCGCGTCGCTTGGCTTCATTCACCATGGTTTCTGCAGCGTCCTGAAGGCTGCGTCCATCAAGGATTTCGGCCAGCTCATTGTCGGCGATATAGTCGTACAGACCGTCCGAACAAAGCAGGATCCTATCGTGGAAACCAAATTCCCCTGCATGGCGGCCGGTGTCGACCCTTAACGAAGGCTTGGTACCCATGGCATTGGTAAGGATATTCCTTTTCGGATGCCGCGCTGCTTCAGCGTGGGTGATTTCGCCTGCCTTTACCAGTTCCTGCACATAGGTATGGTCTTCCGTTACCTGGGTCACGACACCTTTCTTTATCAGGTAGGCGCGGCTGTCACCGGCATGCCCGTAAAAAATCTGGTTGCCGACAATAGCGATTGCCGTACAGGTGGTACCCATACCGCGGTAAGCAGCATCGGATGAGGACAGTGAATATATTTTTTCATTGGCCGACCGGAAGGCCTTGTCGAGCGACTTCTCAATGCCGGTTTTATCTCCCGAATGGAAATACACCTCACTTACGGTTTCGGCCGCAAGGTTACTCGCCACTTCGCCTGCCTGGTGTCCACCCATGCCATCAGCCACAACCAGCAGGTAGCCCTTCTGGCGGATGATTTCCTCGCTGGAGTTGCGGACAAACCAACCCATGTCTTCGTTATTGGTCCTGATCATACCCAGGTCCGACAGGATCACCACATTGAGCTGGACATCTGCCTGTGGTGCACCGCTGGAAACCGCCTGCCCAGCCACTTTCTTTTTCCCGAACCACTTGCTCCACATAATTATTTATTTAATTTTTTCAAGGTTATAGTCGAATGCTCCCCTCCGGCTATTAATTCCCAGGCTTACTTTTTTGTCTTCGTATCCATCCGCCCTGATCAGGAATTCGATCCGGTCGCCTTCGCGTCCGCTCACTTCCGCCGGCAAACGTTTTGATTCACCACTGGCAAACACGGCACTGGCATTATTTACACCCGGCGTATTGATCCTTACCCGGTATACTTCCCCTGTGGCGACTACCTGGCGGACCGGCTCGCCCTGTCCGGATGAACTGACTTCGCCTCCGCCGGTCGGTCCAGGCTCATTTACCGGATCAATGTTGATCAATACCATCATAATTAGTATGGCAAGGCCGATTACAGCGGAAACCACGAGGGGACTGCGTTTCAGGGCTGCGGTGGTAAACGCGGGCATCTTCATTCCTGGGATCCGCATAGCACGGATCCGCATCGCTGGAGTTTTTGTTCCGGTAGCTGCCACTTCGCCTGCCAGCAACTTCTTTATCGCTGATGCTGTAATCCTGTTTGCCGGATTTACCCGCAGGCTCTTTTCAATAACGGTATTCAGTACAGGTGATATAGTGCTGACGAGAATTTGCGGATCAGTAAAACTTGCACGAAGGATTTTACCCTGCAGCACCAGTGGATTCACCGCTTCAAAGGGAAGGTGGCCGGTGAGCATTTCGTACAGCATTACACCCAGGCTCCAGATATCCGATTGTTTTTCTACCTGCTGCCTGAATTGTTCAGGTGCCATGTATTCCGTGGTGCCTACAATAAAGCCCTGCTGGGTGAGCCTCGGTGAAAATTTATGTTTGGCAATACCGAAGTCAAGCATTTTCACCGTGCCATCCTGCTGGATCTTGAAATTGGATGGCTTGATATCCCTGTGAAGGATATCTTTCGCGTGCAGGTAAGTCAGGGCGGTGGTAACCTGGAGCAGGATTTTTGCCGCTGCTTCACTGCCGACCTTGCCGTGACGGCGGATATAACGATCCAGTGACTCCCCTTCCACGTACTCCATCACGATGGATGGAGTCGGGCCAGTGAGATTTGATTCATACAGCCGCGCAATGTTGGGATGGTTGACCGATGACTGGATAAATGCCTCATTGCGGAACCGTTCACCCATCTCTTTCTGGTGCAGGATTTTGACCGCAGCATACCGCTGCAATCCGGGATGGTATGCCTTGTACACATCGCCCATTCCGCCAGAGCCGAGCCGGTCGGACAGCACATAGCCCGCCACCTCTGTGACACCTGAAGTTTCCCGATACATAAGCTGGAAGATTATGGGCGAGTGTAAAAAGACGTTTACTACACACTAAAAAATTAAGCGGCGGCAGGAAAATTTCCCGCCGGCCGCACCAGGTTACCTGTCAGCGATTTTTTTCCGTCCCATCAGTTCCAGGCCATACTTGATAGGTATAGCGAAGGAGATCTGTGTTCCGCGGGCATCCGAAGCACCGGCATAATAGATACCGATCACATTGCCCTTGTTATCGAACATCGGTCCGCCGCTGTTACCACCACCGGTTGCATTGATAGTAAGCTGGTAGGAGTCACCCATGGTGCTGTAGGTCATGTCCTTGTCGGATGAACCATGGATAATGCGCCCGATATTTCCCGGTGTAACGGTTGGTGTGGGGATGGATGTAAACTGGTTGGCCGGGTTAAAGGGATCGTTTGATTTACGTACTACAAATTGTTGCGGCGCAACACCTGGATAACCCATCACCGTAACCGCCTGGCCTGGCTTGATGTCATTGTAGTTGTCGACCATTTTCACTTCTGAAAGGTTTTCAGGGATTTCCACTTTGATCAGCGCCACGTCGTGGTTGTCGGACGGAGTCACTGACTGCACCGGACGGCGAAGGGATGTATTTGCAAAAATGACATTCAGGTAAGTGTTGCGACCCTTCACCATGCCTGGCTGGATCGGGCGACCGCCAACCATCTTGGCTTCAGAAGGTACCCAACCGAATACTTCTTCCGGTTGCACCTGGTATTCCTGGTTAACGGCCAGTTTGCCATTTACCACTTCAACCAATCCACCCGGGAACGCCCACTGGGGAAATCCATATCGGGTATTCCATGATGCGGCCACGTGACGGTTGGTCAGGATAAATCCATCGCCCGAAACCACAAAGCCGGAACCGGTGGCGCCTGCCATTCCAATTGGTGCGCCCTGGTTAATGTTCTTTTTTGTATCAAGGTAAGGTTCAATCTGACCCTCACTGTTACGGATATAAAGGGCGCGGGTCTGGCCGGCAACCGGACCAAATGCCTGCCACAGTTCATCATTGGTTGCTGCATCAAAGAGCATCCATCCGAATTCAATCTGCACCACGCGGTCTTCGTTCTCGCGGCTGATCTGGTCCGGCTGGATGATACCCGACGTGTCTTTATACGGAATAGCTTTTTCAGTGATCACTGTTTTCTGGCCAAAGATTTTATCGCGGAATGTATAACCCAGTATTCCAAGTGCAACCACTACAACTGCAAGCAATGCGCCCATACCCTTGTATGATTTCTTACGTTCCGCCACCAGCATGCGTTCTACGGTTTGTTTGCCCAGCCCGGTTTTTACCGGTTCCGATGGAGGGAATACGGTTACCTGCTGAACTTCCGAAACGGTGGTAGGTTTAATGGCTGATGGAATTTCGATGACCCTGGTGGCCATCATCAGGTCTTTTGGACGGGGGTAGATGTCAAATGTAAACACGGGACCATTGTTACCCAGTTGTACTTCATCGCCCGGATTGAGCGGGACGGTTCCCTTTACACGTGTCTTGTTGACGAAAATGCCATTACGGCTGTTGTTGTCCGTGATGGCAAAAGCCGGTGGCTCTTCACTCACCTTGGTGATGCTGCCATGTTCGCGGCTCACGATCACTTCTTTTTCGGGGTCAAACTGGATCTCGCTGCCGGCGGCGCGTCCAATCTTCAGTTCGGCAGTGTTGAAATCGAATTCTTCAACCTGGTTGATTTTGCTGCCCGCCGTATGACGGATCACAAAACGTTCAATTTTTGTGCTCATGTTGTTGTGTGGTTTGTTGATGATTGATACTTGTAAAAGGGATTACCGGGCAACGGACGTTTTCGGAGGATGGGGATCGGGGCGGAAACTTTTTCGAAGGATGCCTTGTTTCCGTACTCTACATCGGTCTGCGATAAAAATGTCATCACCAAAAATTCAATTTCTTTAATAGCCCCACAATACATAATTTGTAGTACGCGCGGATTTGCGGTAAGTCGGTGGTAACGCCGGGCGTTTATCCTGCAAGGCCACAGCTTTATTCCATCACATGCCAAAACTCTGCACCATACTGTTTCTTGTATTGTGCTGCACTGCAGTCACGGCGCAGACAACCATCATCGACAGCCTTAAAAAAGACCTGTCCAAAGCTTCCACACCAGCCCAGCGGTTAAAAACATTAATGGCGATCTGTGACGAACAGTATTCCATGAGCACTGATTCGCTTGAGCATTATGCTACCGTTGCACGCAGACTCGCACTGGCGCAGAAAAATCCCTTTGCTGCCAGCCTGGCCAATCACAAGATTGCCTTTTGTATGATGAAACTCGGCAGGGCAGACACCGCCTTGCTCATAGCGGACCGTGAACTGAAAACCAATACGGTCGCCGACCGGCAGACCCGTGACATTTATTTTAAGTTCTCCGTGTTGCAGGCACAGGTGTCGAACAGTAAGGCCAATGCCGCGCAAACAGTTACCACACTTTACAAAATACTTGGAGAGGCAGAGCAGTTTGACGATACGCTGGCTACCATCCATGCAAACAACGGAATTGGCAGCGTGCGGATCCAGATGGACCAGCCTGCTGAAGCGCTGGTCAATTTTTTCAGCGCCCTGAAGTTTGCTGCCTATCCGCAGTATGACCGTGCGTTTGCGTCGTTGTATTCCAATATGGCCATGGCGCATAGCAAACTGGGTAATATCGATTCAGCCCTGTTTTATGTCGGCAAGGGAATACAACTGTGCCGGAAAATCGGCAACCTCACCTTTTTATCCAATGCACTCAGCTACCAGTCCAATTTTTACCTGAAAAAAAATAAGGTTCCCGAAGCAGAAGCTTCCTTGCAGGAAGCCATTGAGGTGCGCAAACTGATGAAGGAGGAAATGACTTACCAGAACGACCAGGTACGGCTGGCAAATTTTTACCTGAATACGGGGCAGGCCGCAAAAGCGGTAAACATCTGCGAAACATCTTTATCGGCCAATGTCAGTGCTGCGCCATTCCTTCGGCTGCAGGTGTATGAGGTACTGGCTAAAGCATACAAGGCGCTGGATCTTTCAAAACTTTACCAGGAAACACTGGAAAAAATTATATCAGTCAGGGATTCGGTGCAACAGGATAATGCTTCTACCGCACTGGCTGAAATGCAGACCAGGTACGAAGTACAGAAGAAGGAAAATACCATCATCCAGCAGGAGCTGGATCTTTCCCGTAAAAATTATATCCTTTATGGGTCGCTCGGGTTACTGGTTTTCGCCATAGTAATCGCCCTTTTATCTTTTTTCAACTATCGTAAACGGGAGAAACTCAAACTCGACTTGCTGTTGCAGAAGGAAAAAGACAGCGCAGCACTCGCGGTGTTAAGGGCCGGCGAGAGTGAGCGGAAGCGGATAGCGGCCGACCTGCACGACAACCTCGGTGCCTATGCGGCGAGTATTGTTTCCAACCTTGAGTTCATAAAACCACAACAGCAGGACGAAGGAAGCCTGGTGGCCATGCAGGAGCTTCGTCATAATTCACTGTCGATCGTATCGCAGTTGAATGATACCATCTGGGTGCTGAACAAAGACGCATTGTCGTTAACTGCTATCAGTGACCGGGTAAAGGCGTTTATCCGCCGGGTACAACCCAGTTTTCCCCAGGTGCAGATGCAGGTGAGCGAGGACATCGGTGTGGATCACCTGTTGCCACCCGCACAGGCCTACCAGCTTTTCCAGATAGTGCAGGAAGCGGTAAACAATGCACTGCGTCACAGCGGGTGCAGGCAGATTGACATCCTGGTGGCAAGCCGCGACAGCTGGCAGGTGCAGGTCACGGATGATGGGTCGGGCATGCATAGGCCATCCGATAAAACAGGTGGTGGCAATGGCCTGGTGAATATGAAGGCCAGGGCGGAAGAAGCCGGGTGGGATATTTCCTGGTCAACCGGTGTACCAAGGGGCACGGTGGTGCTGGTTTTGCCAAAAACCGCAGCGAGTGACAGGTAAGGGGTCTCAACCCATACGAGGTATTGGTGAGCTCTTGCGTACTATAAACTAAGTATTGCTGCATAATTGCGGAAACAACAATTTTACCAGATGGCAGTCACATTCAGAACCGCTTTTGTCGATGATAACAAGGTCAACCGGAACACGTTTGTCCAGAAGATCAATTCACTTCCTTCGCTCGAGCTGATCTTCATGGCCGAAAACGGGCATCAATGCCTGGAGGAGCTGAAAGGCCTTCCCCAGGCGAAGATGCCTCAGGTAATGTTTATGGACCTGGAGATGCCGGAGATGGATGGTATAGAGACCATCCTGATGGCTAAATCACTCTATCCGTTTATCCATTTCATTGTACTGACCGTTTTTGATGATGATGAAAAAATTTTTGAAGCCATCAGGGCCGGGGCCTCTGGTTATTTACTGAAACATGAACCCGCTTCCGTGCTGGAGGATGCGGTGATCAACGTGATGGATATCGGCGGGGCGCCGATGAGTCCGGCCGTAGCCCGCAAGGCGCTGCAGTTACTCAGCCGGAGTACGGATGGGCAGGCTGTTCCCGCGGCCGGCCGCCAGATTCCGGTCAACATAACCGAGCGCGAACAACAGATCCTGCAACATATGGTCAATGGTTGGGATTCCAAGCGGATTGCGAGCGAACTCGGGTTGAGTGTGCTCACCGTGCGGAAACATATTGCGAATATTTACGAGAAGTTGCATGTGAACTCGAAGGCACAGATCATCAGCCTGGCGCATAAGAATAAATGGGTATAATTCAGCTTTTAATCCGTTGGCTGATTCCCTATCTTCGCAGCGCAAAAAAACACTTTCATGCTCCCCAAATACAAACGTATCCTGCTGAAACTTTCCGGTGAAGCCCTGATGGGTGACAAAAGTTTCGGGTTCGACACATCCGTGATTGCCCAGTATGCCCAGGACATCAAATCGATCACCGATCTCGGTGTGCAGGTGGCCATCGTAATCGGCGGCGGAAACATTTACCGCGGAATGAACGAGGCAGAGACGGGTATTGAACGCGCCCATGGGGACTATATGGGAATGCTGGCTACCGTGATCAACGGGATGGCCCTGCAGGCCGGCCTGGAACGCATCGGCGTTTACACCCGGTTACAAAGTGCCATCAAGATGGAGCAGATTGCGGAGCCGTATATCCGTCGCCGCGCCATCCGCCACGTGGAAAAAGGCCGTGTGGTCATCTTCGGGGCAGGTACCGGTAACCCTTACTTCACCACGGACACTGCCGGCTCGCTGCGTGCCATCGAGATCAGTGCCGACGTAATCCTGAAGGGAACCCGGGTTGATGGAATCTACACAGCTGATCCTGAAAAGGATCCCACTGCCACCAAATACAACACGCTTACTTTCCAGGATTGTTTGTCCCAGAACCTCCGCGTGATGGACATGACCGCCTTTACACTCTGTATGGAAAATAACCTGCCGATCATTGTGTTCAACATGAATGGGGAGGGCAACCTCCGCCGCGTGGTGACTGGTGAAAAGGTGGGTACGCTGGTTACGGGGTAAATGATGTTGCTGTTGGTGCCGCTGATGGTCAGCGGATGCCCGGTCTTATCAAAAATAGCAGTAAGTATATACATGCTGCCGCGCTCCGGCAATGGGTGATGACTGTGCAATTTCCAGTGATTCCGTTGAATTGACGGTACCATTGCGAAGTTTGTGAAAGGCCTAAAACACTACAACACAGGGCATTTCCGGATTAAATCAAAGCAATCACCTTTTTCATGCACTAAGCGTTTTTACTTTCAGATATAAGCAATTATATTAGCGGTATCTTTCCAACTCTCCCCTGAAACGCCGCCCACTGTTCCGCATCCATTTATTGAGAATTTAACCCCCAACTGTTATGACCGAAACCCTGACACTATCGATCATTGAGATCGTGCTGCTTCTTTTCGGAGCGATCATTCTCGGCATTACCGTTCACTTTTTTATAGCCAGCCGCCGTAATCTTAACGCTACGGCCAACGATCTTAAACAACGCGACCAGGCACGTGATGAATGGAAAGTGCGTTACTTCAACGATATCGAGAAAAAGGATAAAGAGCTGAACGACCTGCGTGATGAGCTGAAAGAGGCACAGGAGAATACAGAGATTTATGTAAACGAGGCAGCCGAGGTGCGGAGCAGCTACAAGCAACTGAAACTCGAACTCCAGCAAAAACAACAGGGTGGACTTGCCAACCAGGCCGACCTGCACATGATCGATCACCTGCGTAACGAGAACCTCCGGCTGAAAGAGGAACTGGATCTTTCCCGCCAGGAACGCCCGGCGTTTACCTCCACTTCCGAAAAACCGGATTACCTGGAACAGCTGCGCCTGGCGCAAAGCAGCCTGATGGAGCACAACCAGAAAATCAATGCCCTGCTGGGAAATATTGATGTGATTAAGGAAAAAGAAGAAAAAGAACGCGAAATCCTGCATGATAAAGAGGTGCTGGCCGCCGAGGTAGACCAGATGCGTGAAGAATTGACCGAAAAGGAAAAAGAGATCAACTCGATCCGCCAGAAAGAAAAGCTGACGCTGGAAATGACGTCCATGCTGGATTCTGCCTACAATGATTTCCAGTTACTGCAGGAAAAACTGGGCAAACTGGAACAGCAGCTGAGCTCATCCAAACAGATCAATATGGAGTTTGACGACCTGCGGGAGGAGCACCTCAACACGGTGCGCGAGGTGGAGACGCTTCGCCAGCGGGGCAGCGTACTGCAGTCGACCAACCAGCAATTGCAGGACCAGCTGAATGAGTCGGAAGACAAACTCCGCGAAGCCAACTTCCAGCGGCAGCAGCTGCAAAAACGCGTGGCTTACCTGGAGGAATTGAATAATGACCTGCAGGTGGTGTCCGATGCCAACAAGAAACTGGAAGTGCAACTGCGCAAGATCGGTGAGCTGGAGAGCGCGCTGAACGTGGTTTCTGAGGAACGCGACCAGCTGGCACAGCGGGCTTCACGGTGATGGTTCCCTGATGATGAATGTTTCCAGTGGTGGTAGTGGTGAATGATGATTCTTACCCGATGATGATGATGCCTGCCGGAAGACAACCTGTTCATACAGGGCGAAGCGATTTTAGCGGGATCATTTCCCGATGGTAAATTTTAAAAGATGCAAAACGATATAGCGGGTATCCGCAAAACGTATTCCAGCAGCTCCCTCTCTGAATCGGACATGGCGCCCGATCCCATTACGCAGTTCGGTAAATGGTGGAACCAGGCAAGGGAATCCGACCTTCTCGAAGTAAACGCCATGACCCTGGCCACAGCCAGCAGCGATGGATTGCCTTCGGCCCGGATCGTATTGCTGAAAGGGTTTACCCCTGAGGGATTTGTTTTTTATTCCAACTACGAAAGCTACAAGGGCAAACAACTGGAGGAAAATCCCAAGGCCTGCCTGGTATTCTTCTGGAAAGAACTGGAACGCCAGGTGAGGATCACAGGGATTGTCCAAAAAACTACGCAGGCTGATAGTGAGGAATACTTCCATTCCCGTCCTAAGGGTAGCCAGGCAGGCGCCGCTGTGTCCCCACAGAGCAGGGTAATCGAAAGCCGCGAATGGCTGGAACAGGAATACAAAACATTTGAAAAGACCCACGAAAACGGCGATATCGAAAAGCCGGCTCACTGGGGCGGTTACCGGGTGGTACCGGTGGTAGTGGAATTCTGGCAGGGAAGGCCATCGAGGCTGCACGACCGCTTGCAATACTCCCTGGACGAAAGCGGAAACTGGGTACTGGAGCGGCTTGCGCCCTGATTGTCATTCATCACGAATCTACTTGGAGAAAGGGGTCTCACGTAACTTATCGCGATTGATCTCTTTGTAGTGCCCGTCAACCGGGCTGGAATGCATCAGCCGAAAAAAGATAAGAGGCCATACCGCACTGACATAACCTCTTAGACTCTTCTTTGCTTTTACGCCTTTTTCTTCGCTGCTGCTGCCGCTTTCTTCAGCGGAGTGAGCGGGTTAGCCGGGCGGCTTTTACCAAAGGAACCCTTGAAACGTTTTCCTTTAGCTGTCTTTTTATCACCTCTTCCCATAATTCTTGTTTTAGATTTTCAATTTTGTAAAGGTACAGTTTTGCCATTAAAAAAGCTCCTGCACTCTTTAAGCACGGGAGCTTTTAATAAAGTAAGGGCGCTGTTACAATTTTGCAGAAAGCTCTTTACCAGCTTTGAATTTAGCAACTTTGCGTGCCTTGATCTTGATAACTGCACCGGTCTGTGGGTTGCGACCGTTACGGGCAGCTCTTTTTGACACAGAGAAAGTACCGAAACCAACCAGGGTAACTTTACCACCACCTTTCAGGGTTTTGGTAACTGCTTCGATGAAAGAATCCAGCGCTTCGTTAGCCTGAGTTTTTGTGATACCAGCGTCGTCGGCCAGTTTTGCGATCAATTCAGCTTTGTTCATAATCTTATTTTTAAAGTGATTTAGTAACGGCGACAAATTTATAAGCTTTTGTCCTGCATTGACAAATTATTTTCAATTTTCTTTTGTTAATTAAACCGGCGCGAAACCGCTACCGGCAAGGTTTTTATCAGTTTTTACACGATGGTGTTTTTACGCAAGCGCGAGAATGAGTGGCTGAAAGCCTTTACTGTAGCGGGTTTCATGGAACCGCCTGAAATGCAGGCGGGATGTGAGTTTGCGGGGAATATAATATTATATCCGAATAAAAAAATTATTAATTAATGTTTTGCACATTCAATTCACAACGCGTAAAACAGTACGGAAAGAGATGGTAAGCACACCCCAGCGCGCTTCCGCTTTTTTCCGCATATCTACTGAGAACATTTCTATATACTGGTTGTACAGTGCCCGTGAAGGGGCCGAATACTGAACGGCGTAAGTGGGTCCTTCCGAATCGTCGACCTCGGTGACCTGCAGGATCAGTGCTTCAGTAAAACAACCGGTGGAAATCAGGTCGGGGATATGTTCTTCTTTCATCCAGGCCAGCCATTCAGCGGCGATGGACTGATCGACCTTGGTGGTCACATTATAGATCAGTTCGGGATCATCATTATCCTGCTCGATCTCTATATATGGTAGTTTCATGTCGTGTTTTTGGGTCAGGGTTTCAACTCCAGGTAAACGGGGCAATGGTCGGAGTGTTTTACATCGGGATAAATGTCAGCCGCCAGCAGCTGGCCTTTCAGGGCGCTGGTGGCGTTGATATAGTCAATCCTCCAGCCCTTGTTATTCAGCCGGACTGATGGAAAACGCTGGCTCCACCAGCTATAACGGTGAGGTTCGGGATGGAAGGTGCGGAACGTATCAATCCAGCCGTTGCCAAAAAGCCTTGTCATCCATTCCTTTTCTTCAGGAAGGAAGCCAGATGATTTTTTGTTGCCTTTCGGATCATGGATATCAATGTCCTGGTGGGCGATATTGTAATCCCCGCAAACAATCAGTTTCGGTATTTTCTTCTTCAGTTGTTCGAGGTACACATAAAATTCGTCGAGCCACACATATTTGAATGTCTGCCGCTCGTCGCCGGTGGTGCCCGAGGGGAAGTAGGCATTGATGAGGCGGACATCACCAAAGTCAAGCTGGATCACCCTTCCCTCATCGTCACTCACCTTGTGACCGGTGCCGTACTCCACATGGTCGGGTTTTATTTTGGTAAATACCGCCACACCGCTATATCCTTTCTTCTGTGCACTGAACCAGTAGTCATCATAACCCAGGTCGTTAAACAGCTTATGATCCACGTTATCACGGGCAGCCTTGGTTTCCTGCAGGCAGATGATATCGGCCGGGTCGGTTTTCATCCATTCAATGAGTCCCTTGCCGATGGCCGCCCTGATCCCGTTTACATTATAGGAAATGATTCGCATGGAGTTGTTTGAAATGTTAAACCTTTCGTTGAGTTTCCGGTTTGGCAGTATGGTATTAACTTGCGTTTTTTACTGTTGGCAATTTACATTTTATGATGGAAGAAGCAAGACCAAAATCAGAAGGACGGGTGCTCATCCCTTCGAAAGAACATGTTTTCCTGGATGGACCCAAGAGTCGGGGATATGAACTGAATTTCGCATGGAGGGTTTTCTGGCAATTCATTAAAGGATTCCGGACACTTCACTTTATGGGACCTGCCATTACGGTGTTTGGATCGGCCCGGTTTAAGGAAGACCATGTGTATTACGAGAAGGCACGCGAATTCGGTAAAGAAATTGCCAAAATGGGATTTGTGACCATGACCGGTGGCGGTCCGGGCATCATGGAAGCCGCCAACCGCGGGGCTTTCGAAAACAAGGGCATGTCGGTTGGTTGTAATATCCGCCTGCCTTTTGAACAGCAGTCGAACCCCTACCTGAACAAGTCCGTCACCTTCGAACACTTCTTTGTGAGAAAGGTGTTGCTGATAAAATACTCGTACGCTTTTGTCATTATGCCCGGCGGGTTTGGTACCATGGATGAATTTTTTGAAACGCTGACACTGGTGCAGACCAAGACCATTACCCAGTTTCCGATCGTGTTATTTGGAAAAG
>SDZZ01000474.1 GCA_004173255.1 Chitinophagaceae bacterium
AATGGATTTTATGGCAGCCTGAATGAGCTCCAGAAAAAGATCGATCAAATTATCCTGGGAAACAACCAGGCGGTGGCGCCCAAGTTGTATAATATCAGTAATGCCAGTGGTGGTAATATTGATTTCAAGTTTATTGAGTTTGATGCCAATGCCGATGCTACGAAAAGTTATATCGCGAAGGATGGCAAGATCCACCTGAATGTGCGGATGTTCTGCAAACTCAGCAATGCCCAACCCGATACGTTCTCGGTGAATGTGAAGGATGTGGTGCTGGATGATAACAAGGTTTATCCCGCCAGCAGCAGCAGTCCGATCGAAGTCACCCTGGAAAAATGGAAGCTGGTCATCAAAAACTGGTCACTCAGTGCACAGGAAGGTGGCATTACCAGTTCCACCGGGTTTATCCGCACCAGCAAACTGGATATCCCTTTTTCAAAATTCGTGTTGCGCAGTGACATGTTCCTTATTGATGACTACCAGCTGGACAACCTGCAACTCGGAGGGGGGATTTATGCCCTCAAGGACATCAATGCCAGCAATGCCGCATTGGTATGGGACAACAAAACGGGCAATGATATGAAAGGTCACTGGCGGTTCAGCATGAGCAGTACCGGTGAACCGGTGGCAAAACTGACCGGCCTGCCTGATCTTGGCGGGGATGTGGGGATCGATTACATCCAGATGCTCAGCAATGAGTCCAATATTTTCCAGTTACAGGAAGCGGTGACGCCACTGTTGCTTTACAAGAACGGCATTGCGAAATTCCTGCCGCAGAGCATCAGCAACGGTCCGGATTTCTTCAGCATTACCGGGGCATTGAATATTGGTGCACCGCGCGCGGGTGATATGCAGCTGAACCTGCTATTCAGCAAACAGGGTGGGGGCCTGGCCATGAAGACTGGTAGTGTGCAGACCGATCTTGAAGGAAAAGGATTTGTCCATTTCCTGTCTGCCGATTTACCTAACAATGAAAAGAACATCAGCATAACCCAGGAGCAGGTCCGCATCGTGGGTACCGTGGTAGAACAGCCAGGCAAAAGTTTTAACCCGATGAACGCCGAACTGATTGCCAAACCAAAAGGTGGGGGTGAAGGGGATTATGCTATTAATATTATACCCCAGCAGGTGGTGCAGCTGAACAGTGGTGATAACAAGGGCGCCTCGAAGGGATATAAACTCACCGTAACCAGTGGCGGTATGAAGGTAGTGAACAAGGACTGGGGTGTGCTGAGTTACAGCGGGGTGATGGCTACCAACAATACCAGTGTGGCAAGTGGGGTGCAACCGATGGATGTAACGTTCACGGTGCTCGGTGATGTGATGGTGGATGGAAGCGGCGCAAAGATGGATAACATCACTACGCCGTTTGGTACCATGAAGATGGTGTATGAATATCCATCGAGGCTGGTAGGCACCCTGAAGATTGAAAAGGTAAAACTGGGAACCAATACCGTGACAGGGACTGTGGAAACGGTATTTGATAAGGAAGGGTTTTATGTGGCAGGCGGCGGAACGGCGCAGATTGTGACCGGTAATACGTTTGTGGATGGCACTTATAACCTTGGAATGATGATTGGCAGTTACCCGCTGTCGTCGCCCGGGTCGCAGCTGTGGAAAACGGTTACGGCTTACAAACAACCCGAAGTGCGGAATGATTGTTTCATTGGTAAGCTCGATAGCCGGTTGAAAGGGTTTTATATCACGGCCGACCGGATAGTGGTGAATGAAAGCGCAAGCTTTGACTTTGTGCTGGTGTCGGGATACGTGCAGGCCAAGGCCATTATCGGTGCCGACCTGTTTGCCAATTTTAATGGCGATACGAATATGGGTGTTGCAGCGTATGTATATGCCCATGGTTCAGCCGGCATGAGTGCCATTACCGGTACATCTATGTCGGGCGAGATGACGAACCAGGCTGCCGCGGTGATGGAAAAGGCGGGCGATAAGTTTAACCTCAACCTGAGTATTGATATAAGCTTTACCGCGAAAATAAAACAGTCGCTGGGTCCATTGGGTAGCCTTTCCGAATCGAAGGATGTGGGGGCTACGGTTAAAGTCGGAACCGGTGGATTCAGTTTCCACCTGACCGGTGGCGAGAAGAAGAAATTTGTTTGTTATTAAGATTATTTCAATTTACCTGATATGAAAAAAGGATTGTTCCTTTCTGTGGCCATTTTTACTGCAGGTCTTGTGCAGGCACAACTGTTTACCAGCAAGTCGTACCCGACGGGTGTTTATATTTTCTGCGGGAAGGAGCTGCCAAAGACATTTGAGTATGTGATTGAAAGAAAGGGTGCCGATGACCGGGAATACCTGGTGATTGCTTCGGTGAAGGCGCCGTCAAGCGAAGCCGAGTGTAAGGGCCGGCTGATGAGCCTGCCTGGTTCTATGGCCGCGAGGACACGGATTGATTCCA
Source organism: Chitinophagaceae bacterium (assembly GCA_004173255.1). Lineage (GTDB taxonomy): Bacteria > Bacteroidota > Bacteroidia > Chitinophagales > Chitinophagaceae > JBEVJC01. Next base: position 2,417 of record SDZZ01000474.1, read on the forward strand.
TGACGCTGAGCCGCGTGTGGAAACAGGTGTCGCGAAACTCTTTGCTCGATTCATTAAATGGACTGGCAGTTGATCCTCGATACCAGTATACGGCGGGTTGTTCCTTTTTTGATGAAGGGGTAGCTGCGGGTACGTATACTTATCGCATCAGTAAAAGGGACCGGCGGGATAACCTGACCCCCGTGAAGGAGGAGCGGGTGATTTATCCGTCCCGCGCTTATACCGGAGGCGCAAGGGCTGTTCGTTTTAAACCCGAAGAGAACAGTGTTGTGATCCATTATAGTCTAACCGATACGTTGGCCACTGCCGGGCTGACTATATACCGTTCCAAACATAAAGAGAATGCGTTTACGGAGATTCCTGCGCAGGTGAGTTTTATGCAGGTCAAAGGCCAAACGGTCGCGCAGGTCATTGATGGCACGGCGGCGAAAGATGTGACGTACAGTTATGTTGCCGTTCCCTTTGATGGTTTGGGTAACCTGGGCCGCCCGGCGGATACACTGAACGTGTACAATATGGTAAAGGCCGGGGATATTGGTATGATCCAGTCGTTCAGCGTAACCGCGTTGGAGGAAAAACGAGGCATGGACATCAGCTGGAAGCTGAGGTCAGATGCGGGTTTGACCTCACTCGAGATTTTCCGTGGTATGAAGTATGATGGAACGTTTGAACGGATAGCCAGCGTATCACCAACTGATACCAGTTATTTTGATGGCGACAAAAACATCCAACCTGCGACCAGTTATTTTTACTACCTGGTTGCCAATGCATCTTATGGGCGAAGTTTCCCCAGTGGGCGCAGTCCGGCGATCCTGAAGGGAAAAAATCCGAATGTACTGCCCCCGCAACATATTGAAGTATCGCGT
>SDZZ01000475.1 GCA_004173255.1 Chitinophagaceae bacterium
GGGCAGCATACACACAAAAGGAATCACAACCCTGGTGCTGGATGAATTTGACAAATCGCTCGAAATGGGTTTCCAGGAGGAAATGTCTTTTATCATCAACGCACTTCCCAACGTTGAAAAGAAAATACTCACGTCGGCTACAGCCGCATCCGAGATTCCTGATTTTATCAAACTGAAAGACGAAGAACTGCTCGACTTCCTGGTAGAAGGGGATGACGAAACCAAACAACTGGCGATCCAGGAAATCAAAAGCCCGGACAAAGACAAACTGGAAACGCTGTTCCGGCTTATCTGCTACCTGGGGAACCGCTCCACCATTGTATTCTGCAACCACCGCGAATCGGTTGAACGCGTAAGCCAGTTGCTCAAGGAAAAAGATATCATCAATGTATTTTATCACGGATCCCTGGAACAGCAGGAGCGGGAAGCCGCCCTGTGTAAATTCAGGAACGGTACATCGAACGTGCTGGTCACAACCGATCTCGCGGCCCGCGGACTGGATATAGATAATATCCGGTACATCGTTCACTACCACTTACCCGCAACAGAAGATGTATACACCCACCGCAACGGACGTACTGCCCGCATGGATACCAGCGGTACATCCATCCTGGTTATAGGGCCGGATGAAAAACTTCCGAAGTATATCACCCAGGAAGTGGAAACGATTACACTGCCCGAAACTGCCGAGCTTCCCGAAAAACCTAAATGGACAACGTTATTTATTGCTGCGGGCAAAAAGGACAAGGTCAACAAGGTGGACATCGTGGGCTTCCTCTCCAATCGCGGTGAACTCAAAAAAGAAGATATCGGTATGATCGAAGTAAAGGATTTCTTTTCTTTCGTTGCAATTCGCAAATCAAAGGCAAACCACACACTGCAACAGATCAAGGACCATAAACTGAAAAATAAAAAAGTAAAAATCGCCGTTGCGAAATAAGTTATGAAAGCGATGGACCACTACGAATACAAGGTTTCCACATCGCTCCATAAATGGCAGCGGGCCATGATGAAAGGACCTTCGCTGTTCGACCGCCTGTCCAAAAAAGCGCAGGACAAGGTCAATTCCTGGATCCCTGAAAAAGTGCACCAGGCAGTTACCGCCAGTATCAAACAGATGGTGAAGGCCGTCCTGTTTGGTGCCAAACACACTACAGCAGCACCTTTGAAAGACCAGCCGCTGGAAACACGCGAGCTGCTGGTAGAAGAGAAAATAAAGCTGTACCGTAACACTGCAGCAGTCGAGGGAGGTATTACCGGCGCAGGTGGCATCCTGATGGGCCTGGCCGATTTCCCCTTACTGATGGCCATCAAACTTAAACTGCTGTATGATATCGCATCCGTGTATGGATTCGATACCAATGACTACAAGGAGCGGATCTACCTGCTGCATATTTTTGAACTGGCATTCTCCAGCCAGCAGCACCGGAAGCAGGTGTATCTCAAACTGGCAGACTGGAACGAAAAGTCAAAACAACTTCCGGACGATCTTAACCAGTTTGAATGGCGCAGTTTCCAGCAGGAATACCGTGACTATATTGACCTGGCAAAAATGGCACAGCTTATACCGGTAATCGGTGCGCCGGTCGGGGTGATCGTAAACTACCGGCTGATCCGGAAACTGGGTGACACTGCGATGAATGCTTACCGGATGCGGTTACTCGGCGGCTGACCTGCCGTTCTCCCGGGAAAAAACCTAAATTTTTTTCGCCATATTCAGGAATCTCCAGCACAGGAACACACTCGAACAGGTAAGACCCACAATGAAGCCGATCCAGATGCCGGCTGCGCCCAGCTGGTAATGGAACGCAAGCACATAGCCCGCCGGGATGCCAATTACCCAGTAGGCCACTGCCACCAGGATGGTTGGTATACGCACATCCTTGATACCACGAAGTAATCCCGCGCCCGTCGCCTGTGTTGCATCGGAAATCTGGAATACTGCGGCAAACAGCAATAACACCGGCGCCATTGCCAGTACCTGCGCATTATCATTAAAAAATGTTGGTAATATATTGCGGAAGACCGCAAACAGGATGGCGCATACCACGCCATACAGCAACGCACTGATCAGCGTTGTCTTCCCGATTGTAATAATTTTTTTCCCGTTCAGTGTGCCATAGGCATTGCTCACGCGGATGGACGCACCCTGGGCCAGGCCCATCGACACCATGAATGTAAAGGACGCACAGGTGAGTGCAATCTGGTGTGAGGCCTGTTCGGTAGCACCGATTGTTCCAACAATAATTCCGGATATGGCAAAGGCACCACCTTCCAGCCCGATCTGCAGGCTCGATGGTACACCAATATGCAGCAACTCACGGATGCTTTGTTTATTCAGTTTCCACTGGCTCCTGCGTACAGCTATGTATCGTTTAAATAAGGGGTGTTTAAGGATTACGAGTCCAAGCGTCAGGAACATCAGCGAACGCGTAATGAAAGTGCCCCAGCCTGCGCCCACCAGTTCCAGCCTCGGTAAACCCCAGTTGCCATAAATAAGCAACCAGTTGATAAAAATGTTCAATGGCAGTGCCGCAATGGAAATGATCATGGCGGTGCGGGTTTTCTCCAGTCCGTCGGTAAATTGTTTCAACGACATAAACAGCAGCATCGGGATAATACTCCATCCCATGATCTGCAGAAAGGGAACCGCCATCGCCGCTACTTCGGGGTCCTGCCCAAGGTGAAACAGGATGTTCTTGCCAAACTCAAGTCCGACCGAAATCACCAGCGCTGTAATCGCACAGATCCAGAAACCATTGTAAAAATAGTGGGACACTTTTTGTCCATCCTTCCGTCCATGCGAAAGGGAGACCAGCTGCGAAACCGAGATGGTCATCCCTATACCAAGCACAAAAGGAATATTCATAACAGCCAGCACCAGCGCTGCTGCTGCCAGCTGTTTATAACCCAGCGCGCCAACCATCGCGGTATCGATGAGGTGCAGGGCCATCTGCGATAACTCGCCGAAAATGATCGGGAGCGAAAGGGCCCAGGTTTGCCTGGTTTCTGAATATGCGTCCTGTCTGTCCATTGATTTTTTGAAAAGGGACGGCAAAGATCAATGAATTCCTTTTACCGGCAGGTAAATTTTATGTTACCGGCGTAACTTGGGCGCGAATGGCTAAATCATTCCCGATAATTATGGACAAGATCAACTGGGGTATCATTGGTTGCGGCGATGTAACCGAACTGAAAAGCGGACCGGCATTCAGCAAGGTAAAAGGTTCCGCGCTGGTGGCAGTAATGCGCAGGGATGAAGAAAAAGTGAAAGAC
>SDZZ01000476.1 GCA_004173255.1 Chitinophagaceae bacterium
TTTGAAACGATGGAAGTAGTTTCCGGCGGGTTTTTCATCTGTTCTTTCAATCTCCGCTCCTTCGACTTTTTTGTTTCCGGGATGAAAAACTCACCGATCAGCAGCAGCAGCATCAGGCCGGCGAACATCCAGTAATAGGTTTTGAAATTTACCAGTGATACATCGTCCAGCGCGATGCTTTCAATCTGCGAAAGCTGTCCGCGAAGTTTTGCAACGGCATCGGCACTGTCATCGAGCCGCACATAGGTGCCTTTTGTCACGGACGCAATTTCTTTCAGTTCCTCTTCATTGAGTTTGGAAATCACCTGGCTGCCCGATTCATCCTTTTTATTTTCTCCAGTGGCCGGGTCAGTAATATATGAACCTTCGGGTGAACCGATGCCAACCGTACTGATCATCATGCCCTGTTCCGCCAGTTCCGTAGCGGTTTTCACCGCCTCGGCATCATGGTCTTCCCCATCGGAGATCAGGATCACCGATTTAAACCGGCGCTCATTTGCATTGAATACACTGGCCGTGCGGCGCAGCGCTTCGCTGATCACGGTGCCTTGCTCGGCAACAGCGTCGGGACCGGCAGCCGCCACAAACATCGATGCAGCACCGTGGTCGTTGGTCAGCGGCATCTGCAGGTAAGCCTTGCCTGCAAATACAATCAGGGCAAACCGGTCGTCAGGCATTGCATTCATCAGCCGGTTGATCAGTTCCTTTGCCCGTTCAAGACGGTTCGGCGGCATATCGGTGGCCATCATACTGCGGCTTACATCGAGGGCAATGACCACATCGATACCCTTGCGTGAAAGTCCATCGGCAGCGCCCGGTTTCTGCAGGTTCATCACCGCAAAAACGCCGGCTATGAATGCAAGGCTGAGCAGGGAAAATTTCAGGTTAAACCGGCGCTGCGAAAAGCCCCCGATCAGTAAACGGATCAGCCGGATATCACCGATCTTTTTAATCACTTTCTGTTTCCAGCGTGCACGCAGGTAGAACAACGCGAAGAAGATCGCGATTGCGGCAAAAAGCCAGATGTACTGGGTATGCTGGAAGTGGATGTTCAATAGTCCGTGGCCTGTTTTTGAAAGCCCACACTATATTACAAAGATTAAACCAGACAATTACATTTTGCCTTCGAGGAAGCCGAGATGCCGGAGAATATCCATCAGCATTTTTTTACGGACGCTGACCATATCAAAATTTTTATCGGCCGATTCAAGGTTGAGGACAAAGAAATAAGGGTGTTTGTTTTCGCGGATCCAGCCAAGTACCCACCCGATCTGCCGGCCCGTTTTTTCATCGTACCCGCTCCACCCGGTCTTATAAGCCAGCTGGTAATTGGTGTTCTCTTCAATGAGCATGGCGCGTTTTACATCATCCTGGTAGGTCTTGTAGAAGGGAAGCTGGTCAAAATAGAGCCGTTTCACCAGCCCCAGTTGTTCGTCGGATGTAATCCGCAGTGTGTTATCGAGCCAGAACGTATCAACTGCGGAAGTGATTTTGCGGGTGCCATATTTCAGTGTATCGAGCCAGGCCTGCATGGTGTCTTTGCCGATGCGGCGGGCAACCTCCTGGTAATAGGGAACCGCAGAAACGCGGAAAGCCTCGGTCATGTTGAGGTCGTGATTCCAGGCTTCTACCGGGCGGGTGATGCCATCCCATTTAATAACCATGCTGTCATTGCTGATACGGCCGGTCTGAAGCCCGATCAGCGAGTTAACGATTTTAAAGGTGGAAGCGGGAAGATAAGCGCTGTCGCGGTAGCGCGACAGGTTGTACACCGTGAATTCACCGGTACCATTATCCAGCATCGCGAAGCAGCCTTTCGCCTTGTTATCGTCGAAAAATTTACCAAGGCTGGCATCCTCGTTCACATTGTTCATGGAACAGGACGACAGTATGAAAGCCAGTAAAACGATGGACGAGAAGATCCTCATGTCAGCAATTTCCGCAAAGGTAGCGGATCATTGCTGACCATTACAGGTAAAACCCACCTTTCTGTTTGGTGTGACGTACCCCCTGGCAATCTTTTTTAGTGGCGGAACAGGATACCAGAGCAGTCATCATTACCAACCCGGCCATAAGGCACAGAACGAACTTTTTCATCAAATAAAAATTGTGTGAATGAGTCAACTTGTTAGTGGAAACTTCAAAGGAATAGGTCGGGTAGAATTAGTTCATCGGAGGTTAGAACGAATATAGGATTGGCAGATTGTATAACAACATTGTTTAATTAAAAATTATCCCTAATAATATGATAATATCCCTTTAATGAACCATTATGATCGTAAAAACACGATTTTCTGCTACATTTAGCGTCTTAAACCAACAAATTTTACATGAAAAAAATCCTGTTCCTGTCCGTAATTGCCGGTTCATTGCTGGTAAGCTGTAATAACAATAAACCAAAACCGGGCGAAGTAGTGCTGAAAGATGATGATGGCGGTACCACCACCGTAAACATGAATGCCCTGCAGCAGGCTGCTGACAACAGCGAGAAAAAAACGGCTGAACTGGCAAAACTCAAACCTTATACAACAGATGAAATCAAGGCCTTTTTTCCGGAAGAACTGATGGGCATGAAACGGACGGAGTATGCGGCCAACGCCATGATGGGATTTGCATCGGGTAGTGCGGAATATAAAAAGGATGACAGCACCAGGCTGAAGCTGGAATTGTTTGACTGTGCAGGGGAAGCAGGTTCGGCGTTTTACGGGCTGCAATACCTGGCCGTGATGCAGACTGAAAAGGATTCGGAAGACGAATACATGAAAACGACCGACTTCAACGGAGGCCGCGCCATTGAAACCGTGTATAAAAAACAGAACCGGAACAGCTTTGTGTACTTCGGGGGCGACAGGCTCATGGTAACCCTCACCGGCGAAAATATCCCGCTGTCAGAAGTCAAATCCGTGGCTTCGAAACTGGCCCTGAAATAAAACCTTCAACCCGGTGAAGGAGCACAACCAGGCTTTCGCACTGAACAGCCTGGCAGGGATTGATTTTCATCCATAAACACAAAGCCCGGTAATGGCATTAAACCATTACCGGGCTTTTTAATATCAGGGATAGCGTTATTTCAGGATACCAAGTTGTTTCCCGACTTTGGTAAAACCGGCTATTGCTTTATCAAGGTGGGCCTGCTCATGGGCAGCGCTCAGCTGCACGCGGATCCGTGCCTGGCCTTTCGCCACTACCGGGAAAAAGAAACCGATCACATAAACACCTTCGTCGAGCAGCTTTGCAGCAAACTCC
>SDZZ01000477.1 GCA_004173255.1 Chitinophagaceae bacterium
TCCGGCTGGACCTACTTGCATTTATGTAAGCCGGTCGGTGCCGGCACAGATATATTTTAAACCTTCTCCACCCGGGGAGGGTTTTTTTCTGCCAGTCACTTTTTACAGTCGGGTCACTTTTATATTCGGGTCGGTTCTTGTAGACCCGGATCTGGTTTTATAACGTGGTCGGTTTTTACAACGCGGTCGGTTTTTATAGTGCCGGTCGGTCCTTATAGTTCCGGATTGGTTGCTGGAAGTGCCCGATCGGTTGCAGTCACGGCCGGACCCATTGCGGTCACGGCAAGATCGATTGCGGTCAGTGCCTGATCGGGGTTGCCATCAGGGCCGGGTGAAACGGGGGTCCGTCAGGAAACTGCTGTCGGACAACGTACGCAGGAACAACGTAATGTTGACGGCCTGGGCATCGGTGAGGGTGATGCCACCGGCAACGGCGGGATCGGTGTTGGGGCCCGCCTGCACACCGGCCCGGTAATGGTTCACGCATTGAAGCAACGTATTGAACCGCCCATCGTGCATGTAGTTGGAAGTAAGGTAAACGCTGCGCAGGCTGGGTACCCTGAACTTCCCGTCATCGGCCGGATCTTTTGTTACACGGACGCGGCCATGGTCATCCAGCACGGGATCGATTGGCAGCCCGATGTTCCGGAACGAATTATCGGTAAACATGGGTTCGGGATGGCAGCCGGCACAATTCAGTTTGAACAACTCATAACCTTCTGTTTCCTGGGTATTCAGTGTGGCCTCTCCTTTTTTGAACCGGTCATATTTTGAATTGGCCGAGACCATGCTGCCGGTGAATTGCGCAAGGGCCTTCAGCATATTCCCGGCGCTGATAAATTCGGTGGCAAACACTTTCCGGAACATGTTGCGGTATTCGGGATCCTTCTGCAGCTTGTCGATCACACCGTTGAAGGATTCCGCCATTTCGTTGTGGCTGTTGATTGGCTGCGCTGCTTCAGGAAGGAAGGCCTTGAATTCCCCATCCCAGTGGAAATCCGTTTTCCAGGCCAGGTTATAGAGTGGTGGCGCGTTGCGGAGGGTATGTGATCCGTTGTAACCATGACTGCGATCGTGTTCGAAAGTGCCGAAGGCGGCAGATTGCTGGTGGCAGGAGGCACAGGGATAGTTTCCATCAAGGGAAAGGCGGCCGTCATAAAAAAGTTTCCGGCCAAGCGCGATGCCTTCTTCCGACAACGGGTTATCTTCAAAATGGTAAACCGGTTCGGGAAAAATATCCGGCTTCTCCTGCTGTACATAATGCAGGTTGTTGGGGTTGTCCGATTTTTTGCAGGAGTTCAGTCCATAGGAAAATCCGACAGCAGCCAGGGTAAGGATTGATATGAATTGCAGGCTTTTTTTCACTTCAGCGTTTTCTGTCAGGCATCACCCGGCCTGAATTTCCTTCGGCCGGATTTAATATCCCCTTTTTTCTTTTTCGAATCGATCCGCGCCTGCTTGGCTGCGCGGCTTACTTTCGTGGCGATCCGGAGTTTCTTTTTTACTAACGCAGTATCTACGAGAATATTGATGCGGGTGGTTGCTTCTTCCTTGTTGGATAACTGGGTGCGATGGGTCTGCGCCTTCAGCACCAGCCAACCTTCACTGTTGATGCGGTTGGCGAGTTTGTCCAGCACGATGGTTTTTTGTTCCGGGGAAAGTAAAAGGGAGTTGTGAATGTCGAGACTGGCTACTATGGCCGTTTCCACCTTGTTTACATTCTGCCCGCCCTTGCCACCGCTCCTGGTTGCCTGGAATTTTATTTCGCCCGAGAAATCGATCATACTAAGCCGTTAATTTTACCCGACAGTAAAGATAAATTATGAGAGTGGTTATTCAGCGTGTACTGCGGGCCTCGGTTACAATTGATGCCCGGGTTCATTCGGCCATTGGCCCCGGGTTACTGGTTTTTGCCGGCATCGAAGAGGCGGATGACAGTACTGATATGGAATGGCTTTGTGGCAAAATCACCAGCCTGCGCATTTTTAATGACGAAGCCGGTGTAATGAACCGGTCTGTCCGGGAAACAGGCGGTGACATCCTGCTGGTGAGCCAGTTTACCCTGCATGCTTCCACAAAAAAAGGGAACCGGCCTTCTTATATCCGTGCGGCCCGGCCGGAAAATGCAGTGGTGAAATATGAGCAGATGATTGAGGTACTTGGTGCGGCACTTGGCAAACCCGTTGCTACGGGCAGGTTTGGGGCCGATATGAAGGTGGACCTGCTGAACGACGGTCCGGTCACTATCTGGATCGATTCAAAACAACGGGAGTGATCAGTTGACCCCGATTTTTTCCGAATAGGTTTTGCCGTCGGTCAGTTCGATCCGCAGGAAAAGCATTTTATGCTGGGTCGGTACGCGGAAACTATACAATTGCGCAAGCACCGTTTTTTCCAGGATACGGCTGCCACCCACCGTCCATGCCATCAGGGTCTTGATGTCTTTCGTACAGCGAATGGTGACCTGGTTACCCGTGGTCAGTACCTTGTACGGTTTTGCCTCCGGACGAAGTTCGTTCGCAGCAACCGGACGGCTGGCAGACTGGCCATGGGTGCTGGCAATACAGGTGGACAGGAACAAAAACGCCAGGCAAAAACGGGAAATCGGTTTCATGATCCGGATGGATTGGGTTAGTAAAAAATGGGTTTTCAGGGGCAAAGATGTGGAAAAGATGTTGATAACGGCAATTTTCATGCTATATTGCAAGCCCCATCAAAATGTTTTGTTATGACGATCGAAGCGGTGCAGTCGGAGGTGGATGAATGGATCAGGACAGTGGGTGTCCGGTATTTCAGTGAGCTGACCAATATGGCGCTGCTGACAGAAGAGGTCGGTGAGCTGGCCCGGATAATTGCCCGGAAGTATGGTGACCAGTCGTTCAAGGAATCGGAGAAGGATCTGGACCTGGGTGATGAAATGGCGGATGTATTGTGGGTGCTGGTTTGCCTGGCCAACCAGACAGGGGTGGACCTTACCCAGGCGCTGACAAAAAATTTTGAAAAGAAACGGATCCGGGATGCCAGCAGGCACCGGGACAATCAGAAGCTTTAAAAAGTACCGATGCAAGCGGCACGCGCAGGCAACTGGCTAACCAAAGCTTTGAGATGTATGTTCGAATCCCCGCGGCCTGGTATCCCCTTTGGCATACTATTTAACGCAAACAGCATATGGCGTTTAAACTTAAGAAGTCCTGGCTCATCGTCAAGCAGACATTTTCCGATTTTATGGACGACAAGGTCCTGAAG
>SDZZ01000070.1 GCA_004173255.1 Chitinophagaceae bacterium
GTAATGCCAGCGCACAGTAGCGGTGCCACACCTTCGAGTGGAAGTTTATCAGATACATGCAGTACATACTTAGAGTCGACAACGATATCAGTTGAGTAGCCGCCGTAGGTGGGCGTTTTGCCGTCCCGTTCCAGTGCATTGTAAGTGCCGGTCATTCCTTCGTCGCAGTATTGTTCTTCATTGGCCAGGCAGCTTGGGCACGTGCGGCACGAGTCAACAAAGCAGCCCACACCCGCGAGGTCGCCGACCTTGAAATTTTTCACCTTATCACCAACCTGTGTAACCCGGCCGACTATTTCATGACCGGGTACCATTGGGAAAATAGATCCGCCCCATTCATCTTTAACCTGGTGCAGATCCGAGTGGCAGACGCCGCAGAAAAGTATTTCTATTTTTACATCTTCGGGACCGGTATCGCGGCGCTGGAGGTTAAATGGTTCTAACGGGGCTGCGGCTGCTTTTGCAGCGTATGCATTTATCTGGCTTGGCATAATATAATAGTTGATTGATGAATTAAGACAAAACAAAGTTAACCTGATCCGATCATCCGGCAGGCGCGTTCATTAGCTGATACCTGGTAATTTTATGCCACCCTGTTTCAGTTTTTCCATAATCCGTTCATGGATCACCATGCTGCTGTCCCGGTAGCCATCGGCGTTCAGCCACATGTTTATTTCAACGGTGTATTTATCAGCTTCCAGTTTGGTGACACCTACACGGTACTTCGGTTCATGAAGAATGTTTTCCACACTTTTGACGGCATCATCGACCAGCCGCTTCACGTCTTCGTACTCGATACCGTAACTGAGTTTCAGCTCCACATCAAGCCGGCGGTCGCCCTCACGGCTGAGGTTGATCGTTACGTTATTGGACAGTTGCCCATTGGGAACGATGATCGTCTTGTTATCATAGGTGAGGATGATGGTATAAAACAGCTGTATGGATTGCACCTTTCCTTCCTGGCCCTGGCTGATGATGTTGTCTCCCACCCGGTAAGGATGCAGGATGAGGATCAGGATGCCACTTACAAAATTGTTGAGTGTGCCGGAAAGGGCCAGACCAGCCGCTACGGTAAGACCCGCGAAAATGGCTGTGAGGAAGGTGAGTTCAACGCCCATCAATCCAAGTCCGAAGATCAGCAGCAGGATCTGCAGGGTGACCACCACCAGGTTTTGCAGGAAGTATCGCAGGGACGGATTGAAACTCCGCCGTTCCATCGTTTTGCGGAGTACCCGGCCAAAAACACGGATCAGCCAGAAACCTACAATGAGGACAATAAAACCGATGATAATTTTTGGGCCGTGCGTGATGATCCAGTTGAGTGCGCGGTCACCGAGGTCTTTCCAGTCAAACTTCATACTAATCAGGTTGAACCCGTCTTCTTAAAAAATTGTGCCGGTTTGGGTTGGTTGTCCGCAGGAGACTTGCGTCCGCGGGGCCTTTCACCGGGTGATCGGGAAGATCCGCTGGGTTCGTTATTCCGGGTTCCTGAATTCCTGGCTGATCATCAGGCCATAGAAGCCTCCGTCAAGGATGCCGATTCCCAATCGCCCAAACGCAGGGTTCATAATATTTGCCCGGTGGCCGGGTGAGTTCATCAGGTTGGTATGCGCGATCTCCAGTGTTTGTGCCAATGCAAGATTTTCTCCTGCTGCAGTAAATTTTACGTTGTTTGCCCGCATCCGGTCGAACGGGTCCTTGCCATCCGGATTCATATGGGCAAAATAACCCCGGGCAAACATATCACGTGAATGGATCCGGGCAACTTTGGTAAGGAGCGGATCGGCTACAACTGGCTGCAGCCCTTCTTTTGCGCGTTCATTATTCACCAGTTCCAGCATTTTTGCTTCAAGGAACGGGCGTATTTCAGGTTTATCATAGGTAAATCCAAGCGGCACTGTTTCATCCGATGCCGGGTGAACGGTGAGGCTGTTCATGGTATGCCGGACCGCCTCATCAAAAACGGGTGCAAGTTTTTTATTGACCCATTCCGATTGCATGGCCAGTTCGGTGGCCCATTTACTGTCGCGGGTCTCCGTGTTGATGCTGTCGCGCAGCGGAAGAGCCAGCAGCAGTGCGGAAACAATGATACAGGCGATCCATCCGTTTACTGCACCGGGAATCATGCCAAGGAACCTGTTGGCTGAACTCTGGTGTTCCTGTTCGGGAATCTGGCGCATGATCAGTCGCGCGATCAACCCGAAAATGACCCGTGCCAGCACCATCGTTATCAGGAATGATGCGGGTTGCATCCACACGCCCCAATTGACGAACCTGTCCAGGAAACCAGCGGTGTAACTGTAGCACACGTAAGCAACCACCAGGCTGGCCGTCCAGATCAGCAGGTCGAGTGTGCCCAGCAGGAATCCGCGGTAATAGCCCGCCCAGAGCGCAATCAGGAAAATGACAAGGAGGGAAACGTCGACCCAGTTCATCTGTTTGTTTTTTAGTGTGTGACAAATAATATGCCCCGTGCTGTTACAACATCCATTAACGGCTTAATTGTATGATTGCCGTGTTAATGTTATGCAGTTTTTAAACCCATTTTGGATCAATTGCTTATTCTGATGCAAATCTATTGAAGGCGAGGTCAGGGAGTGCCCCGCGTGTCCTTTTTTCGTCCGCTGTCCAGGGAAATATCAATCATCGGAGGGGGTGATGGTGCCCCGGTGAGGACATCCGCGTTTCGGTTCTGGCGGTAGGGGCGGGTGGTGCCCTTAAATGACTGATCCCGGTTTTGCCTTCGCATTTCTGCCTGGCAAAACCGGGATCCAGTCTGTTTCGAAGTGCAAATAGTTACCCTACGATACTACGCTGTCGTCGTCGTCATCATCGTCCGAATTCCATGAACCATCGTTCATATCAAACTCACCATCTTTTACCTGGATATGGAATGAATCATGTTTTTCCAGGAACGACTTGTATTTTTCCTGTGTTTCATCACTGGCTTTTTTACCATTGATTTTAAATTCGCCGTCCTTGTGGTCAAGGGTATACCCGTCTTTCTTATTGATGAGTCCGTCTTTCTCCAGGCCATCAATGAATACCTTAAATTCTTTCAGTTGCGTTTTTGCCTTTGCAATTTCACCCTTTGCTTTTTCCATCTCCAATTTGATCTGCGGACCCTGTTTCTCGATCTCCACCCGCGCTTTCTTCATCTCGTCCTGGATTTCAGCCCAGTTGATTTTTTTGACTTCATCCATGCTTGCCTGTATTTGTTTCCAGTCAATCCTTGCGATGGACTCGTCGATGGTCTTCTTCATTTCCACCCAGTCGATTTTTGACATCGACTCCTGGACCTGTTTTTTTATCTTTTCCATATCGACCGACTTCATAGCCTTGTCCACTTCGGCCTGGATTTTTTTCTCGTCGATCTGCTCCATGGCAATCTTCATGCTTTTCATGGCCTGTTCCATTTCTGCGTCGATGTTGACCTTGTCAAGTTCCTCGATAGCCTCATCGATGTCCCTCGGCTTTTTGTTCCGGATGGGTGTGGTGTCGTTTTCCTGGAATCCGGCGTAATCCGACATCAGGCGTTCGAGGTTAAGCGCGGGGTTCCGGCTGGTTTCGTTTACCGGCCTGCCTTCGTGAATGGAGGTATGATTCCAGGATAAAAGTGCAACTGTGCCGGCAACGATGGCCAGTGCAGAAAATGGTCGGCTGAGGGTGATTGATTTTGGTTTCATGTTGAGTATTTTTTTGTAATGACGAAATGTTTCGTAGTCAAATATACGATCAGTTTCGTATTAAGTTACATCGGAAGGAAAACTTAGGAAACTTTAACAGGTTGGCGGGTTTGGCCCAAATGGGGGATTGGTCGGTTTGGACCAAAGAAAGTCCTGGCCGGTTTGATCCAGAGAAGGTATTGGTCGTTGGCCCAAAGAATGTCTTGTCGGGTTTGACCCAGAGAAGGTATTGGTCGGTTGGCCCATGAGGGTACTGGCGGACCATGAGGGTACTGGCCAGTTTGGACCATGAGGGTACTGGCCGGTCAGCAGTACTACCGGATTGCGGCAGGTCAATGAACAAAAAAAAGACCTGCCGGGTGGCAGGTCCTTAAAATTATCAGACGCACGAGGCAATCAGTTTTTCCTGAATCCCCATTTAATGAGTTCTTTCCAGCTTGGTTTTTTACCATACATCAGGATTCCCGTGCGATAAATTTTACCGGCAAACCAGGTGGTGAAAATAAATCCGCCGACCATGAAGAACATGGACAAAGCCAGTTCCCACCATTGTACGGTGCCCGGTACACCGAATGGAATACGCGCCATCATGTAAATGGGCGAGGTGAAGGGGATAATGCTGCCCCATACGGCGAGTGGTCCGGTGGGGTCCTTAATCACCGCCTGCATGGTGGCAATCGAAAAGATGATCGGCAACATCAGCGGGAAACTGAGCGACTGCGCTTCCCGCATGTCTTCGTTCACTGCACTGCCCACCGCGGCAAACAGGGACGCATAAAAGAAGAAGCCACCCAGCAGGTAAAACAGGAAGAAGAACAACAGGAATGGTACATTGATGCTGCTGAATACTTCCTGCATACCGCCGATCATGCCCTGCATGGAATTGGCGGTGCCGGATGCCTTGGTTACATTATAAATCAGGAACACCGCGATGAGCCAGAGGGTAATCTGGGTAAGGGCTACCAGGCCAATACCGACAATCTTTCCCAGCATCAGCTGGAAAGGTTTTACGGAGGATACGATCACCTCTGCAATGCGGCTCGTCTTTTCTTCCATTACACCCATCATCACCTGCGATCCGTATAACATGAGGATGATATACGTGAGCACTGCTGCTACCACACCGAGGATGGAGGCAGTGGTGGAGTTGGCCGATTGGTCATTTACATTTTCCGGAACAATGTCGACCCGGCTGTTTTCGATGGTTTTCTTCTTTGACTCATCGATGCCAAGCTTTTCATTCTTGACCGAGTTCCAGATGTTGTTCAGTTTGCGCTCCAGTGGATTGGCACCTTCAATGCTGAGGGTGCGGCTGGTATGGAGGCTGAGGTTTTTTAAACCTTCTTCCCATTTGGTATCAGCTGGTACAATGACGTAGCCATCATAACCGAGACTGGAAAAGTTCTTTTTCAGCGAATCGGCTGCGATGCTTACCGGCACAAGCGTTGCGGAGCTGTCTGCCGCGTTTTCGCGTGCAATTTTTCCTTTGTCAAAATAGCCGCTGGAATCGATGATGGCAATTCTTAACGATGCCCCGCTTTTAGCCGTGATATAGCCGGTGCCGAGGATCAGTCCGAAATAAAGGACCGGAAACAGTATTGTACTGATCAGGAATGTTTTTTTCCTGACCCGGGTAAGGTATTCCCTGCGTATGATTAATAAAATCTTGTTCATGTGTTGGTTGTTTTGGTCGGATGAATCAGTTGGTTTCCTGGAACTGTCTTGCCGTTGGGGTATTGCCTACCTGGCGGATAAATATTTCATTGAGTGAAGGGAGGATCTCATTGAACGATTCAATTTCAAGTCCCTTGTGGATGAAATACTGGATCACTTCATTGTTGGTATGGCCAGGGTTCATTTTTATAATCACCTCGTTGCCGTTTTTCTTTACCAGCTCAAACAGGAAGATTCCGAGGTGCTCGGCATGTAATTCGTTGCTGAATGAAATACGGAACAGGTTTTCCTTGAAATCATGTTTCACCTGTTTCACTGTACCGTCGAGGATTTTCTGTCCTTTATTCACCAGCGCGATGTGGTCGCAGATTTCTTCCACCTGTTCCATCCGGTGTGTACTGAAGATGATGGTAGCGCCGTTTTTTGCAAGGTTATAAATTTCATCCTTGATCAGGTTGGCGTTAACCGGGTCGAGCCCGCTGAATGGTTCATCCAGGATGATCAGCTTGGGATCATGGAGTACAGTGGTCACAAACTGCAGTTTCTGCTGCATGCCCTTGGACAGGTCTTCCACTTTTTTATCCCACCAGCTGTCCATGTCAAACTTCTTGAACCAGGCCTTGAGTTTCTGCGTGGCATCGGACTTGCTCAGTCCTTTCAGCTGCGCCAGGTAGAGGGCCTGTTCGCCGATCTTCATCTTTTTATAAAGACCGCGTTCTTCCGGCATGTAGCCGATATGGGCGATATCGTTCAACGGATCAAACTTTTTGCCGTCGAACAGGATTTCGCCTTCATCCGGGTAAAAGATGCCGGTGATCATTCGGATGAGTGTTGTTTTACCTGCGCCATTGGGACCGAGCAGTCCGAAGATGGAACCTTTCTCGATATTCAGGCTGATATCATCGACAGCCTTCTGCGTGGCGAAGTTCTTTTTCAGGTGGTGGAGTTCGAGTAAAGACATAGTTCTATATTGTTCCGCAAAAATAACCGTTCAGGTCACTTTCGGCGTAAATAATTACACGAACCGGTTGATTGGAAGTATGAACCGGGTGAAGGGGTGGAATGGGCCGGTGAAATGGTGTTTCGGTTGGGATCACGTACTGCAGGGGTTGTCATCCCGGAGGGATCACGTACTGCTGGGGTTGTCATCCCGGAGGGATCACGTACTGCCGGGGTTGTCATTGTGAAGGAATCACCTGCTGCCGGAATTGTCATCCCGGAGGGATCCGGAACTACGCTGCCGGGTTATTTACAAACTTCAGGATTTTGCTGTGCAGTTCTTCCGGTCTGAATGGCTTCTGCACAAAATCGGTAAACCCGCGTTCCTTTAGCAGCGGTCCCATGTTCTCGAACGACGCGGCGGTAAACGCAATGACAGGCAGGTGTGGATGGCTTACGCGCACCTCATTGAGCACCATGTACCCGTCCTTTTCCGGCATTTCGAGGTCGATCAGCAGTATATCATACTGGCCCTTGTTGAACAGGTCGATGGCTTTTTGTCCGTCCGTTGCTTCAAAGATCTCGAGGTTCCATTTCTGCAGGAACCGGCGGGCGATCATCATGTTGACCGGATTGTCTTCCGCGATCAGCACTTTAGCTGTGGTAAGAAGTGGTTGCTGCTGGCTGGTGTCCTGGAGCAGTGGTTTTTTTTCGACGTACGAATTCAGGGTCAGGGTAAAATGGAAACGGCTTCCCTTGTACAATTCAGACTCAACTTTCAGCTCGCCCTTGTACAGTTCTATCAGCTTCTTGCTGATCGATAGTCCAAGCCCGCTGCCACCATATTTCCGGGTGGTAAGTACATCCGCCTGGTAAAAACGTTCAAACACATGAGGCAGTTTTTTTGCTTCGATGCCGATGCCTGTATCCTTTACGCTGAATTCCACTGTTGCCGCATCACTGCTGGCAGAAAGGCAGTTTACCTCCAGTGTAACGGTACCACGATGGGTAAATTTCAAGGCATTGGAAAGGAGGTTCTGGAGTACTTGCCCAAGCCGCGTCGGATCGAAGATGAACTTGCGATCCAGTTTGGGATCTACGTTCACGACAAAGGCAATGTTTTTTGTGTTGAACTGGTTATGGAATACTGCTTCGATACGATCGATGAACAGTTTGAGATTGTTTGGTTTTTTCTCGATCTCCAGCCGGCCTGCGTCGATCTTGTTTACATCGAGTACGTCATTGATCAGTTCGAGCATGTGTTCGGAAGAATATTTCAGGATGTCGAAATGTTCTTTCTGTTCGTTGAGCATGTCTTCCTGCAACAGCAGGTTGGTGGTTCCGATGATCCCGTTGAGTGGTGTGCGCAGTTCGTGGCTCATGTTGGAAACAAAGCGTGCCTTGGACAGCGCTGCTTCTTCTGCCTTCACCTTGGCATCGATCAATGCCTCTTCCGCATTTTTCCGGTCAGTGATATCGAAGATGCTGATTTTTTTTAACACCAGTTGGTTATCCTGGAACGGTGATACGTATACGGCCCCGACAAAGTTGAGACCTTGTCCGGTAACACATTTAACTTCGCCTTCCCATTTTTCCCTGGTGGGTTGTATAATGGGTTCGGGCAACGGATCGGAGTTGTACTGGCAGAGTAACCATTTTTCCACGGAGCTTCCGATCAACGCGCGTTTATCACCCGCATGGAAAAGGGCCACGGCCTGGTTGTTACAATTAGTGATGGTCATGTTACGCTGGTCCACAATGAAGATGGCATCGATAGCCGTATTGAAAATGGTATCCAGGAATAGTCGTTCCTGCAAAAGCCCAAGTTCATTTTTCTTGTTCTCCTTGATAACGATGTAGGAGAAAAGACAGCTGATCACAAAGGCGAACACGCAGTTGAGGTAAAAGATGCTTTTGTAATTATCCGATGCGAGATGCTGGAGTGTACTCAGGGGTGGACTGATTGTAAACACCATCATGATACTGACCAGCGAAATGATGATGGATGTCCGGAAGGCAGCCTGTTCATCGTAGTTGAGGATGAATGTCTGGCAAACAATAAAAGGAAACAGGAAAATATACGTACCTGAATGCAGGCCTTCCACATAACTGAGACCTACAATGGCCACGTTTACCAGGGCCAGCAGGCTATATTTTGCCAGGTGGCGCCGGTAGGTGTTCCGGTGAAGCAGCAGGTAGTTTAATAAGGAAAGTGCAAATGATCCAAGACATACAAAGGAGCTCAGGTAAAGGCCGTTGAAAAACTTGAACAGGAAGCCCGACATGAAGAAAAGGATACTGCAAAGGAAGAACTGGTTGTAGCGAATCGCAAATTTACGTTCCTCGAAAGTATAACTACTATTCAGGCTACCGTAAACAAACTGGTCTACGTATTTACGGACGAGCCGTGATACGAAGAATGTAGGCCTGGCAATGGTTTGAGCGTTGTTTTTCAAGGATTTTATGATTCGGGTATTCTATAACGTGCAACAAACCAGCTTATTTTATTTTGATCTTAAAGAGCCGTGTAATATTTTTAGCGCGTCAGCGTTTATTGCTGTATCCTACTTATGAATTACCGCTTTTCTGATCAGTTAGACCTGGCAAAGCTCCAGGAATTTTACGACGGTGACCCCCGTCTGGCCTCAGGCGTGTTTGAAGCCTTTGTGCAGGAGACGGTTACGGCGCTACCGGATTTAGACCAACTCTATTTATCGGGTGATCTTGCGGAATTCAAAAGGCTGGTGCATAAAATCAAGCCAGGGTTTTTGTATGTGGGTCTTACTGCCCTGTATGGAAAACTCAGTGACCTGGAGATCCTGTGTGAAAAGGCAAATGATGTTACCGATGTGGCCGGACCTTTTAAAGACGTGCAGGGCAGGCTCGGGGAAGAGATCACATGGGTTGAAAATGAATTGAAGAAATTAAAGGAGTTTGAAGCACTGCCATCCTGAACAGATATTTGATCCGCGTCAAGCGATGAATGATTCATATGAAACCACCACTCATAAAAGGTATTTTGATAGATGATGACCAGGTGTCCCTGGCCATCCTGGAAAACTACTGCCTGAAATCGGGTATGATTGAAGTGGCCGGCAAGTTCAATAACCCTGCCGAGGCCCTTGTGTACCTGCGGTCGCATGTGGTTGACCTGGTGTTCCTTGATGTGGAGATGCCCGAGATCAGCGGGTTTGAGCTGATGGATCAGCTGACTTATTCCCCGAAAATTATATTAACCACTTCAAAAACGGACTATGCGTTTACCGCGTTCCAGTATGAGGTGGCCGGTTATTTGAAGAAGCCGGTGACGTATGACCGGTTTATCAGGGCTGTTGGAAAAATTTCGGAAGGGTTGACCCCGGCACCGGGCACCCAGCCTGTTGCTGAGGCTACCGGCGCGAAGAGCAATGACATTTTTATCCGCTCCGATGGTAAGCTGATCAGGCTTTCACTCGATGATATATTATATGTGGAATGCATTGGCGACTATGTGCGCTATGTAACAGGCGACAGGAAAGTGGTATCCCATGCCACCATGAAGGGAATCCAGGAAAAGCTGGACCCCGCCAACTTCCTGAAGGTGCATCGTTCCTTTATAGTGAACACCCGCAAGATCAAGGATATCCAGGATAATAATTTGGTTATCAATGGAAATTTGATCCCCATCAGCCGTGCCCATAAGGCTGAAGTAATGCAGCGGCTGCGTATTGTGTAAGTAGGTTTTCCCGAAAACCGAAGCATTTCTCCCAAACTCCGAAGGATAGTGACCAACTACCGAAAATCCATAAAGACCGGACAACCGCATTATACATTTGTAGTGTTGAGAGCAACGAATTGATTCAGCACCAAAACGAACCCTCAGCAAGAAATCCAAAATCCACCTGGCCCAGACAAGAAGCCGAACCAGTTTCGAAATTTGGGCAGGACTTTGGAAAATCAGTTCCTTGAAATCCAAGACTTTGAAAGCCACCATCCAAATCCACTGAAGAACGAAAATCCAGATCCAAAACAGTCCCGTATTTAATCCGGGTTTTTGAAAGAACCGAAACCAATCCTTTGAAAACGATTTAAGATCCCTGATCCGAAGAAAAACCGAAAACCAATCCTAAGAAAACAACAAGATCCTTTAGCCGAAGAAAAACCGAAAAACCTATCCTAAGAAAAGAAGAAGATCCATTGTCATCCTGAGCGAAAGCGAAGGGAATTGAAGAACCACACCGAACCAAAGTTTACAAGTCCACAGAATCCAACCACCAACGCAGAGAGAGGGAAACCGATTGAAGCGATTCCGAAGAAAGACCAGAGAAACCAATCCTACGAAAGAACACCAGAATCCATTGTCATCCCGAGCGAAAGCGAAGGACCGTGAAAAACCGAATCGTCCACCATCCATTATCTCTTTTGAACAGACCGTCCATTGAAATCCATTGTCATCCTGAGTGAAAGCGAAGGACCTTGAAAAACCACCAGAATCCAATCCCATTTGTCGTCCAGGCCCGGCAACCCCAACAGGAAACCAGCCAGAAACATTTCGAAAAATCATCCCAAGTCCAGATCCAATCCTAAAGAATTGCCTGAAGATCGATGAGAATCAGATTCTTAACCCTAAATCCCGTAACTATCGCAAGACTAATTTTACACTAATTCACAACACCTATGAAAGGCTGAATTGCGCAGCCTTTTTTTTTATTTCCTCCACGACCCGTTCGCCGTCCATTGCGGCACTCACGATACCACCGGCGTAACCCGCGCCTTCAGCACAAGGGTATAAGTTTTTCACCTGTACATGTTCAAGCGTCACCGGATCCCGGGGAATACGCACTGGCGATGAAGTCCTCGATTCGGTAGCCACCACCAATGCTTCATTGGTATAATATCCCTTCATTTTTTTGCCAAATTCCTGGAAGGCCTTCTGCAGGCTTCTGTAAACCACGCCTGGAAGCACGGTGTGCAGACCGGCCGATTGCAGTCCGGGCAGGTAGGAACATTCCGGCAGGCTTCCTGATATTTTGTTGGTGGAAAAATCAACCATCCGCTGTGCCGGGGCCACAAATTTACCCCCGCCCGCCTCAAAGGCTTTTTGTTCGACTGACCGCTGGAAACTGAGGGCTGCCAGCGGACCATCCTTGCTGAATTGTTTCAGGTCCTTGTCTTCAATGGTCACCACCATACCACTATTTGCAAAGGGGTTATTCCTTTTCGACGGGCTCCATCCATTTACTACCAGTTCGCCTGGTGAGGTAGCTGCCGGGGCAATGATACCACCCGGGCACATACAGAAAGAGAACACGCCTTTTCCTTCTACCTGTTGAACGAGGGAATAGGAGGCCGGCGGCAGGAACGGATCGCGATCGGACTGGTGGTACTGCACGGAATCAATGAGCGATTGCGGGTGTTCAATGCGCACGCCCAGGGCAAATGGTTTGGCCTCGATTTTTATGTTTTTGCGGTGCAGCAGTTCGAAGATATCGCGCGCGGAATGACCCGTTGCAAGGATCACAAATGGCGCTTCATATTTATCGCCATCTGCTGTATGTACCGTGTTGATCTGATCCTTGTTAAGGGTGAAGTCCACGACCTTTTTATTGAATAGAAAGTCGCCCCCGCATTCAGTGATCTTTGCCCGCATGGCAGTGATGATCTGTGGTAGTTTATTGGTACCGATATGCGGGTGGGCTTCGTATAAAATTTTTTCTTCCGCACCAAAATAAACAAACAGGTTGAGGATGCGGTTGATGTCACCACGCTTTGAACTTCGCGTATATAATTTACCATCGGAGTAAGTGCCCGCACCACCTTCACCGAAGCAGTAATTACTTTCGGGATTTACTTCGCCTTCCTTGTTGAGGCGGGCCAGGTCACGACGCCTGGCGCGAACATCTTTACCCCGTTCAAGTATGATGGGGCGGATGCCCAGTTCGATCAGGCGCAGCGCGGCAAAGAGGCCGGCGGGGCCGGCACCGACAATGATGACGGATAAGCTGGCTTTACTTACATCCTGGAAATGAAAAGTCATCCGTTCCCGTTCATGGAATGGTTCGTTGACGAATGCATTCACGGTGAGGTTGATCCATACCTGCCTGGAACGCGCGTCCACACTGTGTTTGACAATATTATAACCGGTGATGGATTGCAGGGAAGTGGCTTCTGCAGCGGCGATGGCTGCCTTTACCGAACGATCATTTTTTGCTTCAGAAGGAAGCAGTTTAAGCGTGATATTTTTTTGCATGGCTGGGCAGGTTTTTATCCTGAAACAGTTCAGGCTGCAAAAATAAGGGTCTGGAATTTAATGGAGGATGGCTGATTATCACCCTAATGAGGTATTGTCAAATCACTGGTTCTGAGCGCTAAAATTTCTTTTAAAAAATTAGCCTCAAACCAGTGAACTTTTCTTGCGAGGTATTGGAAATATCTCTATCTTCAAAATGTCCGAACGTTATTACTCCCAGAACCGGTACTATGTGAATCAAGACGAGGTAAACGCCGGTAGAGATTAGAAGCATCCCATCAACAAACAAACGTTATTCAGAGGAAAAAAATGATTGCCAGGGACTGGCAGTCTGTGGCATGATTATGCGTTGTTATAAGCTTTATTGACCGTTAATCCATCCCTTTTGAAAAAGAAAAAAAAGTTAGTAATAAAAATTTTTTTGTGAAAAGTAGAATGGTGATATTCGCCGTCCTGTCCAACTTTTTTTATTGACACTGTGTGGAGATTTATTTGGACCATTTCAAACAAGTTTATTTAAAAGAGCGCTATAAACTGCTTTCCGACAGATGGAGAAAAATGCTGAAAAAGTCTGGGCTAATTGTTTAAAGATCATCAAGGATATTGTTGAATGGCAGCATTACAAAACATGGTTTGAGCCGATTACTCCTGTTTCCATAAAAAGTAACGTATTAGTTATCCAGGTTCCCAGCCAATTCTTTTTCGAGTATTTGGAGGAACATTACGTAAATTTATTAGCGAAGACGTTGAAGCGTGAGTTGGGAAAAGATGCGCGGCTGGAGTACCGGATCATGGTTGACAGTGGTAATAGTAAGAACAAGCCATTGACAATGGATGTGACCGGTCAGGGATTCAAAACCTTTTCAAATAATGAGATGGATTTTCCGCTGGTCATAAATAACCCCGTCAAGAATCCGTTCGTTATCCCGGGTCTGAAGAAGATGCAGATCGACCCGCAGCTCAATCACATTTATACATTTGACGCCTTTGTGGAAGGTGACTGTAACCGGGTAGCCCGCAGGGCCGGTAAAACGGTTGCCGAGAAGCCTGGTGCAAATTCCTTTAACCCCCTGGTTATTTATGGTGGTGTAGGGTTGGGTAAAACCCACCTGGCGCAATCGATCGGGAACGAGGTAAAGAGGATGCATCCGAACAAGGTGGTTTTATATGTTTCTTCCGAGAAGTTCATTAACCAGTTCATGGATCACAGCCGGAACAATGCAATTAATGACTTTATCCATTTTTACCAGCTGATTGATGTGCTCATTATTGATGATGTGCAGTTTTTCGCCAAGGCGGAAAAGAGTCAGGATGCATTTTTTGCCATTTTCAACCACCTGCACCAGAGTCACAAGCAGCTGATCCTTACTTCTGACAAAAGCCCGAAAGACCTGGACGGTGTGCAGGAGCGTTTGCTCAGCCGTTTTCGTTGGGGTCTCAGTGCTGACCTGCAGATTCCGGACTATGAAGTGCGGATTGAGATTCTGGAGAAGAAAATGAAGAATGACGGGCTGGAGATGCCGAAAGAAGTAGTCAAGTATATTGCCTATAATATCAACAGTAACGTCCGAGAGCTGGAAGGGGCGCTGATTTCACTGTTGGCACAATCTTCGCTTAACCGAAGGGAAATAGACCTAGACCTAGCAAAGAAAGTGTTACGAAATTT